>JAUXBJ010000068.1 GCA_030619425.1 bacterium | reverse complement strand
CCTGCTGCGTCGGCGATCGCGGCAACGTCGATTACGATCCGGAGGATATCATCGATATCTCCGACCTCGTCTACCTCGTTGATTACATGTTTACCAGCGGTCCGCCTCCGCCGTGTTGGGAAGAGGCTAACGTGGATGGCAGTGGCGACGGTCCGCCCGACGGAAGCGAGGACATCGACATCTCGGACCTGGTTTACTTAGTAGACTATATGTTCAACGGTGGTCCCGCACCTGTGGCGTGTCCGTAGGGTCGCACGTCCGAGACCAGCAGCTAATCACAGAGCGGAGAAGGCTTAGCGCCCTCTCCGCTTTTTTGGGCACGGTAGGATTACCCTGTTGATTCATAGCTACCCTGTCCTGTTGACCCGGAGAGAGAATAAGCCAGCGACCGGGATCGAACCGATGACCTGCTGATTACAAATCAGCTGCTCTACCAACTGAGCTACGCTGGCTTTCTATTCTTGCGAGGGACAAGTAAGCGATTATTGATACGTTGTCAAGCACCCGCTGCTACGGAGCGCGGCAGACGTCCACGTCTGCCGTGTGCTCACGTAGTGTCACCCTGAGCGGAGTCGAAGGGTGGCATAACTTAGGACTGAGATTGCCGCGCTCCCTGCGACACAAGTGTCTTCGGTCGCTCGCAATGACGAGAGAAGGAGTTTCTGTACGCGGCAGATGTCCACGTTTGCCGACCGATCAGAAGAGCGGTCCGCTCATCACACTTTACGCTTCCAACGTACGCCCTGGGGACTGTCCTCAAGCACTATACCCTCAGCCAACAGGTCAGCCCGGATCTTGTCAGCCAGTGCGAAATCCTTTGCCTTGCGGGCATCCTGCCGCTGCTGAATGAGCGCCTCGACTCTAGAGTCGATTGTCTCTGTCTTTTGCGCAAAGTTCAGTACGGTATCGAAACTACGAATAGTCTTCAGCGCCTCGTCACGCTCCGCACTCGTCAGTTGCTCGCCCACCTTAAGGCGGTTGATATCACGAATGAAGTCAAAGACCGCCCCGAGCGCTCCGGATATATTGAGGTCATCGTCGAGGCTTCCCTCAAAACCCTCGATAGCTTTCTTGATGATCTGCTGCGCCTTGCCACCCGACTCGCTTCCCGCATAGTCCGTCAGGTTGGCTATGAAATCGTTATACCGCTCCAGGGCCGCGCGCGCCGCCTCAAGGCCATCGAAGGTAAAGTTGAGTTGCTGCCGGTAATGAGTGGCCAATAACAAGTAACGAACAGCCGCCACCGAGTAACCTTTATCCAGCACATCACGAAGCGTGTAATAGTTTCCCAGGGACTTGGACATCTTGCGGCCTTCGACAATCAGCCACTCGCTGTGCAACCAGTAATCAACAAACTTCTCCCCCGTCGCCCCTTCGGACTGAGCGATCTCGTTCTCGTGATGCGGGAACATATTGTCCACGCCGCCGCAATGGATGTCGAAGTGATTGCCCAGGTATTTCATGGACATCGCCGAGCACTCAATATGCCAACCCGGACGACCTTTGCCCAAATCGGTCTCCCAGTAGACATCACCGTCGGCCCCATCCCAGGCTTTCCAGAGAGCGAAGTCGGACACCGAGTCCTTTTCATACTCGTCGGCCGCTACTCGCGCCCCGGCTTTCAGCCCGGTCAGATCGAGATTGGCCAGTTTGCCATAGGCGGGAAAGGCGGAAATCCTGAAGTAGTAGTGGCCGTCGATCTCATACGCCAATCCGTTGTCCAGAAGCTTCTTGATGATCGTAACCATCTCCGGGATGTGGTCGGTTGCGGCCGGATAGTACTCAGCGCGCTCGATTCCGAGTGCATCAAGATCCTCGAAGAAGGCCTTTTTGAGCGGTTCTGTGTGCTCCTTCAGCGTGATCCCGGCGGCCTGGGAATCGCGGATGGTCTTATCGTCGACGTCGGTCAGGTTCATCACCTGGGTGACCTGGTAACCCTTGTACTTGAGGTATCGCCGCAACAGGTCCTCAAACATATAAGTCCGGAAATTGCCGATGTGGGCGAAATCATACACGGTCGGCCCACAGGTATACATGCGCACCTTGCCGGGCTCTATCGATTTGAACTCTTCCTTAACACGAGTGAGACTGTTCTTGAACCTGAGCGCCATCGTAGACTAACCTTCCGTAAATGACTGGACCGTTTTCTTGTCGAGCTTTTTGATAACCTCGACTATGAGCTTAACTGTATTATCATAATCGGTGCGGTTCATGATTCCATTATGAGCGTGAATGTACCGTACCGGCGCACCCAGGTAAATCGTCGGCACGCCCAGACGCGACAGATGAACCGGCCCACCATCACCGGCGCCGCGCTCCATTACCGACAGATGGAACGGAATCTTTTTCTCCTCTGCCGTCTTGACCACCAAATCCCTAAAAGCCACGTTGGGAATCATTCTGGCGTCATAAACTAAGATCGTGGGACCGCCGCCCAGCTTCTCGCGTTTCGAGAATGGTTGAGGTGGCAAATCCTGAGCCACACCGACGTCTACACAAAAACAGACGTCAGGATCAACCAAATGCGCCAGAGTGTGGGCGCCACGCAGACCTACTTCCTCCTGAACCGTGCCGCCCGCAAAGATCGTGTTCGGATGTTTGGCTCGCTGAAACTTGCGGACCACGTCCAGCGCCACCGCACAACCCATGCGGTTGTCAAACGCTTTGCTAAGATACTGCTTGCGATTACCGAGAACCGCAAACCGGCTGTCAGGAACAATCGGATCCCCTTCCCTGATGCCGAGTTTCTTGCGAACATTGAAGCCGTCCTGAACGCCCACATCCAGAACCATATCACTGATCTTCTGTACTTCGGTGCGCTCTTTCTCCTCCAGCAGATGCGGTGGCTTGGAGCCTATTACACCCAGGACAGGACCTTTCGAGGTCAGAACCCGCATACGTTGTCCCAGGGCTACGTGCGGCCACCAGCCGCCCAGAGGGAGGAATTTGATATAGCCGGATTCCTTGATCTCCTTGACCATGAAGCCGACTTCATCCATGTGACCAATCACCATAATGCGTGGTCGGTCGCCTGTACCTCGTTTTCTGCCGACCACCGACCCCATCTTATCACGGAGTACCTCGTCGACATTCCCCTCCAACTCTCTGGTCATTATCCTGCGAATCTCGTGCTCGTACCCCGAGACACCATCGGCCTCAGTAAGCTCCTTCAAAAGTTCCAAAGTGCGGTCCATAATGAATCCTCGTCAGTTTGTTTGCGGCACCTAATTCGGTCGATGCAGAATTAACAATAATACGTGAGCGACGCCCGGATGTCCATCGAAAAATCGGCTGGTTCACCCACGCTTGCAAGGCAGCGACAGAGGCCTTTCGTCAACGGCCTTCCTGGTGTCAGAAGTCGAAATGCTCTACCAACTCAGATAGTGACGAAACTATTCGCGTATCGGAAGCCATGGGGTCGGGATAGTCGCGACCCTCCTGCCATCGGAGCACGGCTTCCATACCGATACCATTGGGTCCCTCGATGTCCTCTACGTAGCGATCACCGATATAGACGCATTCCGAGGGTGCGAAACCAGCCAGGTTGGCCGCCTTGAGGAAGATATCGGGGTGCGGCTTACGCAGACCAAAACTGGAACTGAACAGCTTGAACGACAACAACGGCTCAAGACCAAAGCGCTTGAGTTCGTCAAGGTGAGTACGTTCGGGAAATACGGTGTTGGATACCAGGCCGACCGTGCCATATCGATCGTTGATTCTCGAAAGGACGTCGGCGGCATCTTCGTAGGCATAGAGATACTGTCGCACCGGTCCGTAAAATACGTCAAAAAGTTCGTCTACAAACAAGTTGTCGGCATCAATGTCAAACCTTCCGAGCATCTTGGCCACCACCTGCGGCACCGTCCACTCGATCAGCGACTCCGCCGCAACCTTGCGATGCTCATCCCTGAGTTCCTGGTAAACCGCGTAGAACCCCTCATCGTCGGGTAACTCATGGCCGCGTTCAATCAGGAACCTTCTGACTTCGGCCATGCAGTCGACGCTCACTTCTTCCCAAGTCGTGGAAGGGTAGTCGATCAGAGTGGAACCCATGTCGAAGATGACGGCTTTGGGGGTAAGCTTGTCCATGTTATTTCGCCGGGCGGTCCAGAGCCGACTCCAGGAGCATCTGCATCAATTGTGGAAAGTCAATTCCGTCCGCCTTTGCCGCGATTGGCGCCAGCGACAGATCAGTCATGCCAGGCACGCTATTGAGTTCCAGACAGTAGAAGCGACCGTCTTCGTCCAGGATGAAATCAACACGGGCCAATCCGGCGCAACCGATTACTTCAAACAGCTTCACGGCTGCACGACGCACAGCGTCAGCTACGGAAGCGGGAATGACGGCCGGACAGATGTATTCCGACTTGCCGTTGGTGTACTTGGCTTCGTAGTCGTACAAGCCGCTTTCCGGAACAATCTCGATTATGGGGAAAGACCGACCGTCGAGCACCGCCACGGTGAGTTCACGTCCCGGAATGTACTGCTCGACCAGAATATTGGTGGATTCTATCAGAGCAGACTGCAGCGCACCGTTGATCTCCTCGTTGCGTTCAACCTTGGTCAGACCGACTGTCGAACCGCTGTCGTTGGGTTTGACAACCACCGGGAGGGTGAACCTCTGAGCAATAATCTCAGCTAGATTGTCCGGGATCACACCATCGGCCAGGCGGTACATCTCCCATTGCGGCGTCAGGATACCCTCAGACCGGCAGAGTCGTTTGGTGATGGCTTTGTCCATAGACACAGCGCAGGCGGCCATGGCCGAGCCGGTGTACCTGACCCCGGCCAGTTCCAGAAGACTCTGACATGAACCGTTCTCACCACTGCCACCGTGGAGGGCAATAAACACCACGTCGATGTCCTTCAACTCGGCACTTTCAAGTTCTGCCGCCAACCGCAACCCGGACTGAGTCGTCGGGAGTTTCTTGTCGATGTAATCACCGGACCCAATGAATTTCCCCTCGGCCGTCAACAACGACACCCCCGTCGCCGGGTCTACGGCGTGAACGGTGTGACCAAGCTGCACAAGAGTTTCAAGCACGGCCTTCCCGGAAGTAAGGGACACTTCCCGTTCACTGGAATCGCCCCCGGCCAACACAAGTACTTTCATCACCCGTTATCCTTACGTCGCGCTCGCACCTTATGGACAATTAACAATGCCACCAGGCCGATCAGTAGCGGCCAGGCGACATGATTATACGCTGTAAAATAATACTCGACCGCGGATAGATTCTCAACAAGTTTATGCGCCGCCAGAAACAGCAAACCGGCGAATAGCAGATAAGAAAGTGTTGAGAACAGAATCATACGCCCGACAGGATACCGGCCGATCCCGGCGACAACCGCCAGCACGACCCGCATCCCCACGATGAAACGTGACGCAACCAGAACCACTGCCCCCCATTTTCGGAAGCGCTCCTCCATTTGCTCGATGTCGGATGCGGAGAAGTACCTGAAATCCTTCCGAATGAAGTATGAGCGACCGAAACGACGACCCAGGTAGTATATGAACATCACGGACGCCATGCCGCCGGTGATGATGAGCAGCAGCGTAAGAGTGAAATCCAGCCGGCCAAGCGCAACCAACCCACCGGCTGCGACAATAAAAGAATCGCCCGGAAAGGGCGGAAAGACATTTTCCACGAAACAGGCAGTGAAGATTGCCAGGTAGACCCAGACTGACCCGTACGCGAAAATGTAGTCAAGCAGTTGATTGATCTGTTCCGGGTGTTCACTCATCGGATGCAATCAGACAAACTGCCTCGGCGGCGATGCCTTCCTCTCGGCCTACGAATCCAAGGTGTTCGGTGGTCGTTGCTTTGATGTTGATTCTCGATGTATCGCTCCCCAGCCCCGCCGCTATACGCTCGCACATGGCAGGAATATGCTCTGAAAACCGCGGTCGTTGCGCCACGATAGTGGCGTCGATGTTGACGATCACCCGGTACCCCGCAGCCTGAACCATACGCCACACCTCTTGCAGAAGCTTGAGCGAATCGGCGTCTTTGTACTTGTCGTCGGACGGCGGGAAGTGTCGGCCGATGTCGCCCAGGCCCGCCGCGCCTAACAGCGCATCCATAATAGCGTGCACAAGAACATCCGCATCACTGTGTCCTTCCAGTCCCTTCTCAAACGGAATCTCAACCCCACCGATGATAAGAGGCCGCCCAGCCACCAGACGGTGAACGTCGAAACCATGACCAACTCTAATCGCCACCATTTGCCTCCTTCATAAGTAACGATCGTACGATATCGAGGTCCGTCTGCGTAGTAACCTTCAGGTTAGGTCCGGTCGGTTCCACCACTTTCACTTTGAACCCTGCGGCCTCGATCAGCGACGCATCGTCGGTGTACCAATCGGGGTTATTCTCAGTTGCTGCTCTCTCATACGCAGCTTTGATCAGATCGTATTGAAATACTTGTGGGGTCTGTGCTCCATACAGCAACGTGCGGTCGAGCGTGGCTAAAATGAATCCATCCTGAGCACGTTTTACGGTGTCGCTTATCGGCGCGGCCAGGATTGCTGCTCGCTCCTGCTGAGCCGTCGAGACGACGCGATCGATATCATCCGGCGTCACCAGCGGTCGGGCGCCATCATGAATGGCCACAAACCGCGTGGACAACGGCAGCGACTTAATTCCCAAATGGACCGATTCAAACCGGCTGTCGCCGCCTATGACGATTTTTGTAACCTTATCGAACCGGTATGGATCAACAACATGCTCGCTGGTATACAGCAGATTCTCCTCGGCCACGACCACAACAATCTGATCGATCGTTTTGGCCGCTTCGAAACGTCCGATGGTCCATGCCAACATCGATCGTCCGGCAATCTCGCGAAACTGCTTGGGAACCATTCCCTCTAACCGGCTGGACTTCCCGGCAGCGACTATAACGGCGTAGGTCTTCATGAGGGCGTAATATAAGTTGATTGAGAGCAGTTAGGCAACTGCTGAAAACCTTGCGCAGACCAGGAGGTTGCTGGAAACGCCGCAATCGTCACTTTGTGGGCGGCAGACGTCCTCGTCTGCCCCTGTATCCACGTGGCGCCTATCGGTACCCCACCCAGAGCGTCAGCGTCGGGTGGGTATGAGAAATCAGATGCACCCCGCGTGGCGCACGAGGACGTACACCACGCACAAGAAACCCAAGAACCGTCATTGCGAGCGAGCCCGCCGCCGGCGGGCCAATCTCATACTGTATGTCGCGCAGCGAATTGAGATTGCCGCGTCGTCCCGCGTAGCGCGGGACTCCTCGCAATGACGGCTCTCGGAGCTTTTCGACAGTCCCTTGACGCCGCGCAAACCGACTCCCCGGCCCTTGGGCCAAGAAGTGATTTATCACCCACTTTTTTTGTTGAACTATCGGCCTGCTGATTCGATATAAAGAGTACACAGGAAAGGAGGTGGTCGGATGGATTATGACAAATGTGAGGTGACTGATACT
>JAUXBJ010000246.1 GCA_030619425.1 bacterium | reverse complement strand
GTTGACTTCCTCAACGGTGGTGTGGACATCGTCTGCGCCGACTCGATCGATGACCGCGGTGACATTAACCTCAACGGTACCTCCAACGAAATCGCTGACGCCGTTCTGTTCAGCAACTATTTCGTGAAGGGTATTGGCGTCTTTAATGTCAACCTTGGGGGGCAGATCGCTGCTACTGACGTGAACGCTGATGGTCTGACTCTCAGCGTTGCTGATCTGGTTTACCAGATTCGTATTATCGTCGGTGACGCTCTGCCGTATCCGAAGCTTGGTACGGAAGCTGCTACCTTCGCTTACGAGAATGGTGTGATGTCCGTCGATACCAGGATGGGCGCTGCCTTTATCGTACTTGAGGGCGATGTAGCTCCTCGCTTGCTGGCTGATAACATGGAAATGAGCTATGCCTTTGACAGCCGTAACACGAAGGTCTTGATCTCTAAGATCGAACGTGAAGCCGGCTTTGTGGGCGAGTTCCTTGCCTTTGACGCTAACATCGTTAGTGTTGAAATGGCCACGTATGACGGCGCTCCGGTTGCCGCCAAGAACGTGCCGCTCAGCTACAGCCTGCATCAGAACTACCCGAACCCGTTCAACCCGAAGACCACTATCGCCTTTGCGCTGCCGACCGGTGGTGACTACAGCCTGACCATTTACAACGTAACTGGTCAGAAGGTCACTTCCTTCTCCGGCTCCGCCGATGCTGGTATGGTTTCGATTGATTGGGATGCTGCCAACATGGCCTCAGGTGTCTACTTCTATAAGCTGGATACCGAGAACTTCGTCGACACCAAGAAGATGGTGCTCTTGAAGTAAGCCTGTTTACGCATGAATACTCCCCCGGAAAGGTTAATTCCTTTCCGGGGAGTTTATAACTGAAGGAGAAAACAAGAGAACCTACTGATATCGATTGATTAACTTAGAGAAAAGAGTCTGAAATGACTTGGAATCAACTACTTGACCTGATGCTTGGAAAACGCGGAAACTCCTTGCCAAATGGTCATTTTTTTTTATCTTGCAAGCGTAGTGATCGCGCAAGGAGCCCCTTGTGCAACAAGTTGCGCGATTGCGTAAGGAGTATGACTTTTGCGGGAAGACATCTCTCCTCGTCACCGTTGGTCACGCACGTTACTACAAGGGGACTTTTATAGTCCGAGTGTTCAAAGTTTGATTTGGTATCTACAGCAGGCCGTTAAGCCATTACTGTTCATACCACTGTAGAAAGCCGACAGAGGCCGTCTGAGTGCTTAAGCGGACGATTACGTAGTGCTCGGCATAACAGTCCGGCAGTATCAATCCGGTTGAGTTTCGGTCTGGTAATTGCTCAATAGGCAATCGGCATGAACCGCCACCGTGGCGAAGATATAAGTAGTTTGAGGTATTTTATGAGAGTTGTCAGGATTATAACCGCCCTTGCAGTGCTCGGGATGCTGGTCGCCCCAGTCTATCACTCCGACGTGATGGCTGGATCCGGCTTGCTTGTCAGTGGTTCTGCTGACGCGGCTTATACCCTGTGGCTGGACAGCGCCCGCGCTTATCCGGGCGACAATGTCTTTTACGATATCAACCTGACCAACGATCTGCCGGTTAGTTCGTTCAATCTGCTGGTCAAGTATGACGCCAGTGCGATGTGGCCGATCAGCCTCACCACCACCGATACCAGAGCCGCTGACTTCGAGTATTTCGAGTACACCTACGACGAATTCGCTACCCCGGGCCTCGTACGAATCGTGGGAATAGCCGATCTGGGTGGCGCCACACCACAGGCTGCCGAGTCTTTGCCGCCCGGTGATGGTTCGTTAGCGCGGTTCATCTTTGTAATTGCCAATGACATCGACCTGGCCGGTGTATATATTCCGATCAGGTTTAAGTTCCTCGACGCCCCGGTCAATGATGACAACACCCTCACCGATGATGCCGGCGTAAAGATCGAACAGTCTCAGATCTACTATTATGACGGCTATATCGCCATCCGCGAGATGGGCGATGTGAATATCGGTGACATCAATCTGAACGGATTCACTTATGAGGTCAGTGACTACGTCTATTTCTCCAACTCTTTCATGAATCCGGGCAGTTATCCCATGAATGCCCTGCAGTTGGCCAACTCCGACATGAACCATGATCACATTCTGGGTACTATTGCCGATCTGGTCACCCTCATTCATAGGATTATGGAAGGCGTCAAGGTTTCTCGACCGACTGTCCCTTACGATTTGTTGGCTACGGTTGAGACCGACCGACGTGAAGGTGACGCCGTTATCAGTTACCACACCGACTTTGAAGTTGGGGGCGTCTACTTGACGCTCCGAACTTCAGAGCCGGTCAGTCGCGAGAGAATCAGAAACTTGAGCGAAAACATGGATGTTCGCATACTCACGACTGATTCGGAGGTTCGGGTGTTCATCTACAGCATGAACGGCGCTAAGATGCCTCCCGGCAGCCATGATTTTCTTTCGGTCTCCGGGCTCTCGGAGTTCGAGATCACCTCGGTTGATCTGGCCGGCGCCGATGGGCGAACGGCGGCCGTGTCATTTGCCCCGACGGGCAAGGTCGTACCGGAAGGTTTCACCTTGTACCAGAACTATCCCAACCCGTTCAACCCGGAAACTCGCATTGATTTCAATTTGTCAGCCACCACGGACGTTCGGTTGACCGTATACGATTTGCTGGGTCGTGAGGTTGCGACTCTTATCGATAGCCGACTTGATGCCGGCCACCATACCGTGACCTGGACAAGTCGCGATGAGTATGGACACTCAGTGGCTTCCGGAGTCTATTTCTACCGGCTGCGCACCGAGTGTGGCGCTTTTGCACGCAAAATGATATTGATGAAATAAACAGCCGGCAAGACCGGCATGACCGTGATAACAATTAGTTTGTTGGAGGTTATTAAGATGAGATTCCTGAAGATATCACTCTTCTCTTTGGTGTTGCTGTGTGGTTTGGTGAATACCGCCGGCGCCCAGATCTTCCCTGGGGATTGTGTCAATTGGCCAGAACCCGGTTTCCTAATTTGCTCGGAAATAGATGAGTCCATTCTGGATCATCTCAGGCTCATGGACTTTTCCGGCCGGCCGGGCGAGACAGTCTGGCTGCCAGTTTACCTGAGAACCATTGACACGGTTTCCGGGTTTTTGATTCTGGTCGAATACGACTCGTCCGTGCTCACTCCGGTTACATTAGAGTGGGATGGTGACACCGCCCATTATGATGATACTCTCTACCTCCATGTTCAGATAGCCGGCCAGCTTCAAGCGGCTCAGGACCTACAGGATGAAATCGATCCAAACAGGAAGGTCTTTGACGCTCAAATCTCGACCCAGAGCGCCGACAGTGGCCATGCTGTGATTATCTGCGCCTTCAACCTCGGCTTCGGGTCGGGCGATACCACCCAGGCCCCACCACGAATGTATCCGACCGAAGAATCAGAGATGATCTTTCGGTTGCCGTTCCACGTCAATTCCTCCATGGCGGACGGGGAAACAGTTGACTTCACCTACCGAGAGGTGAACGAAACAGTACCCCTGGAGACCTATCCTGATATGTTCTGCGCCGACTGTAGACGTACCAACATGAGCGTCGATCGCGATTGTGAGGTGGAAATCGAGGGGGAAACCGACACGGTCACCTGTACCTCAGTGCTGTATCCATCCACCTGGGATGGCATCTTCACAGCCGACGCCACTCCCGACCCCGATATCCAGAGCTTTACTTCTAACAAGCTCAATGACTCCGTCGCTACCAACAATGGGTTCTTGCTCCTCTGGGCGGTGAGTAACGCTGATTCAGTGTGCATTACCGGTCCGAGCGTGGATTTCGCTTCGGACGATACGAGTATTGTCCAGTTATACGTTACCTCCCCCAGCACGCCAGGGACGTACCCCTACACGCTGATAGCCAGGAACCAGAATTCTGATGATACTGCCACCGTTTCGATGTTGGTCCAGGACGACGGCGGCGAGCCGCCGCCCGATGAGCACCAGCCGGTGATCAACGTGAACACTTCGCACTATGTCGATGTCGGCAATACGCTCGTATTCACGGTGTCGGCAACCGACCCGGATAACGATTTTGTCACCCTCGAGGCAACCACCCTGCCGACTAACGCCACTTTCCCGACCGTAACCGGCACCGGCTCGGCCTCGGGTACGTTCACTTTCACGCCGACCATGAGCCAGGCGGGAACGGTGACCGCGACTTTCCGCGCCTCGGACGGCAATACGTCACCGGTTTCGAAAACCGTTCAGATCAATGTCGCCGAACCGGCTTATGACAAACTGTTTACTTCCTCCACCGAGAGGAGTGCCCGGGGCGGTATCGATGGGAAGCCAAGCTTCCTCTTTCCGGTCAATCTGGTTACTTCGCAGACGGTCTACGGCGTCCAGTTCGACTTCCTCTTTGACGAGCAGAACTTCGATGTCAACAACGTGTTGACCAATATTAAC
>JAUXBJ010000243.1 GCA_030619425.1 bacterium | reverse complement strand
GTGCTGACCGCCTCCGGTTGCTGCGGTTACGGCGAGGAACTGGCTCAGTTCTACCCGCTATCGAAACTGGGCGGGCTGGTAACCAAATCGATCACGCTGGAACCAAGGTTGGGTCATCCGCCGCCGCGCACGGCGGAGACGGCCTCAGGTATGCTCAACGCCATCGGTTTGGCCAATGTCGGGATTGATGCATTCATTCGCGACAAACTGCCGTTCCTGGCCAAACAGAAGACGCGCATTATCGTCAATGTCGCCGGCGCTACGATCGATGAATACGTCGAGGTGAGCCGTCGTTTGAATGATGTTGCCGTGCTGGACATGATCGAGCTAAACATCAGTTGCCCCAACGTGGACCAGGGTGGCATCCAGTTCGGCAGCGATCCAAAGCTCACGGAGAAAGTGGTCGCCGCGGTGCGAGCCGTGTTCGCGCGCCCGTTGATTGTAAAGCTTTCACCCAGTGTGACCAGTATTGCCGATATCGCTTCAGCGGCTGAAGCCGGTGGGGCCGACGCCTTTACCGTTATGAACTCGGTAATCGGAACGGCCATCGACATAGATACTCGGCGGCCGCGACTGACCAACAACAAGGGTGGACTTACCGGACCGGCCATCAAGCCGATCGCACTGGCTATGGTGGATGCTGTGCACAGCCGCAGCCGACTGCCGATAATCGGCGTTGGGGGTATCTCCGACTGGAGAGATGCGGTGGAGTTTTTCCTCTGTGGAGCCACCGCTCTCCAAATCGGCACCGCCCTGTTTGTGGAACCGGAGGCGCCCCTCAAGATCGTGCGCGGCCTCAAGGATTATCTCAGGAAGAACAAACTGAAGTCGATCAACGACCTGGTCGGCAGACTGGAGAAATATTAATGAGTGCTCTAAAAGAACTTCAACAGATACAAGCGGATAACAAATCGATCATTTGTCTCGGTCTGGATTTGGATCCGAAGCGAATGCCATCCGAATACTCCAAGAGCATCAAAGGGATGTTTGAATTTGCGGTTCGCATCATTGAGGCCACTAAAGATATCGTCTGCGCTTACAAGCCAAATATCGCCTTCTACGAAAGCATTGGGGCCGAGGGACTATCCCTTTTGAAATTGATTATCGAGCGCATTCCCGACGAGATTCCAGTCATCGTCGACGGCAAGCGGGGCGACATCGGCAACACAGCCGCGCATTATGCCGACGCTATGTTCAAGCAGTTAAAGGCCACCTGGGTTACGCTGAATCCTTACATGGGGTATGACTCGCTTCGTCCCTTCATCGAACACAAAGACAAGGGTGTGTTTATCCTGTGTCTCACGTCCAACCCCGGGTCGAAGGATCTCCAGATTCTGAACGTTGGCGGCAAACCGCTATATGAAATCGTTGCCGAGAAAGTCGCCTATTGGAACAAAGAGCACAACTGTGGTCTGGTGGTCGGAGCCACCAATCCAGAACAGTTGAAAGAGCTTCGTGCCATAGCCGGCGATATGCCGCTGCTGATTCCGGGGGTTGGGGCGCAGGGCGGCTCGTTGGAGAAAGCGGCCACCTACGGCACAGCCGACTTCACAAAGACAGCGCTGATCAATGTTTCGCGTTCGGTATTATATGCCTCCAGGGGTGACGATTTCGCCGAGCGCGCCCGAGGTGAACTGATCAAGCTTAACCAGATCGTTGATTCCGTGCGCAAGAACGAGACCGAGGATTCAGGCGATACTGCCGACCAACAACCAGACGAAAGCGACAGTAGCGAACTGCAAGGGAATGCTGCGAAGCCGGACACGGCCGATCAGTCACAAACCCCCTGATAGTAGTACCTACATCTGCGACTACCAGTCTACCTCGAACAGCAACAGCGAGTAGACGTACCCGACGTGAAATTCACCATTGTAAAAGTAGTGATCGCGAAGGGTGGCGTCTTTCTTGAAGCCGAGTGACTCCAACATCGCGATGGCGCCCTCATTGAACCCAGCCGTCTGGGCATACACTTTATTCAAACCGCGATATCGAAACAGATAGCGCGTCAGGGTTCTTATGGCGTCGGAGCCGTATCCCTTGCGATGCACCTCGGGATCAACAAGCAAACCAATCTCGGCCGAACGATTGAGCGCATTGAAACTGAAGTAACTCACCGAGGCCACCGGTGTCTTGTCATCCTTGCGCACGGCCGTGAAACGTTGGTTATTGATGCTCTTCTCTTTCTTTTGCGCCGCCTCAGCCGCCTCCTTGGCCGTGCGAAGGGGAAGAGGATGGCAACTAATCGCCTGCGGCTCACTTGACAGCCGCCAATGGTGCGTATTCGCGACATCCTCGGGCGTTATTGGGCGCAGAAAGACCTTGTCACCGATTAGTGACGGCGGTGCGGGGAACGATTTCTTCTTGTCGGCCATAACGGAGCCACCTCCATGAATGATACATGCGCCTCAGCAGACGCCGGCTAACTGTCTAACGGCAATCTGAGAATGAACGAGTCACCGATCAACTAATTTATGTCCAGCGCCACGACACGCCAAGCGCGAAAAACCCATTTATGGACCGGGTAGCCCAGGGCTTGCCCCGGGTTTCCAGAGGTCCTTTTGCTACGGTACGCCACCCTTCGACTCCGCTCAGGATGACGTTGGGAGGAACGCTCAGGATGACGTTGGGGGAAATGCTCAGGCAGCAATCCCGTAGGTCAGGAGCCTGCGCTCCTGACACACCACGCAACGCGGTGTTCTTCCGGTGTCAGGAGGGCGGGCCTTATTGCCTGCGGGTCTCTGAAACCCGGACGAATGGGCTTGTTGAAAAACCCTGATTACGTTGTGTTGGGTCTTGGACACGCTGAAAGCGTGGTTGTGACCCGACACCTAACTCCTTGGACACGCTGAAAGCGTGGTTGTGACCCGACGCATAACTCCCTGTTGGACAACGGCGGCGGGTCACACGAATTCGCTGACATCCGCCGCGGCGGACAAGACCCACCGCAACACGCTAAAGGGACTTTATCAACACTCCCGAATGTCCGGGCCACCCGCCCGGTCAGGCCAGCCCCTTCTTGCGCAGGTCCTTCATCGCCAGGTGATGCTGCCGGACCCGCTTGTGCCACTGCCGTTCCTGTTGTCGGCGGGAGTGCACATCACGTCGTCTGGCCAGATGCGCCATCTCCTTTTGCAGCTTGAGATAGCTCTGGTAGCGCTTGGGGTCGAGTCGGCCGTCATCGAGAGCCGCCTGAATCGCGCAGCCCGGCTCGGCGGCGTGGCTGCAATCGTTAAAACGGCACTGCGAGAAGAGTTCCTCGACATCGGCAAACGCCTTGGCCAGACTGCCTTCATCCTGCCACGGTTGGATCTCCCGCAGGCCGGGCGTGTCGATCATGACGCCGCCGCCCGGCAGAACGATCAGTTCGCGCTGGGTGGTAGTGTGACGGCCCCGACCATCGCCTTTGCGCACTTCGCCGATGCCCTGACGCTCATCGCCCAGGATACTGTTGATCAAGGTCGACTTCCCCACGCCCGAGGAACCGAGGAAAGCGATAGTGGCGCCCTCGCTCAGATACGGCTGCAACTGGTCCAATCCCGAACCTGTCACGGCGCTGACCAGATGCACCGGCAGACCGACGGCGATGTCCTCAACCTCTTGCTTGATAGCTTCCGGATTATCGTGAAGGTCGGCCTTGTTCAGGATGATTGCCGGCTGCGCGCCGGAGTCCCAGGCCACCGTGACGTATCGTTCCACGCGACGGATGTTGAACTCGACGTCCAGCCCGGCCACCAACATGACGGTGTCGATGTTGGCCGCCAACACCTGTTCATCGGTGCGACCGTCGCGGTACTTGGGACCACCGGCCAGCACCGCCTTACGGGAGAAGAAACTGCGGCGGGTGAGCAGGGCGTGGATGACTCCCGTCGGTTCGCGGCCATCCGGCTCAACCGCCACCCAATCGCCGACGGTGGGAAAGTCGGCCAAAGACGATGCCTGGTGGCGGAACCGTCCGGACAGTTGCGCCGACAGTTCGCCTTGTTCGCACAGTAATTGGTAGCGTTCTCGATGTTCCAGCGCCACGCGGGCCGGGATGAATCCCTGCTCGTGATAGGGTGCAAACTGGTTTCGGAAGAAGTCGTCGAAGCCTAATATATGTAAATCCATCTTTATAATTCCAGTCACTTAGTATTCTTGTCAAGGGGCAGACGAGGGCGTCTGCCGCCCACTATTGGTGTCGAAACCGCCCTTCGGCTACGCTCAGTTTTGTAGGGCGGGTCCGTCTTCGAACCCGCCGCCGATGGCAGGTCTGCGGACAGACCTTCCCTACAAGAAGAACTGTGGATGTGTCGTTGACGCTTGGGCGTGGGCATGAAAAAAGGCCGCCCACTAATGGCCGGCCGACGACTTTCGACGCTCAGTTTCGACGCGAGCGTCGGTTCAGCAACTCGACCTCAGGAGGCACAACACACCACAGCATTTTGATCTCGCAATGGTCATGTAATAGTCCTCCTTTCGGGCCAGAGTTT
>JAUXBJ010000386.1 GCA_030619425.1 bacterium | reverse complement strand
AATCGAAATCTGTTGACAGCAACCGATAGTCGCTAAATCCCATTATCAGGGAGTAGAGAAGCGGGAATAACCAGAAGAGAATGAACGTAACAAGCCAGGGTAGCGAAAGAATCAGACTGCTCGATCGGCTCAGTCTCATTTTTGCTTTAGCGCCGCGATTTTCTGCTGCGCCTGGCGCAACGCCTCCGCCGGCAGACCGGATCCAAACAGCGCTTCCTCGTCTGCTTCTTCGATAGCGTTCTCGATATAGACCCAGTCCGGATCAACCGGGGGATGTTTGACCATAGACATCTGCTTGATAAATGTCTGGAGGTGTGGGTTGGACTGGAAATAGTCGTCTTGCTGCGCTTGTTTGCTGGATGGGTTGGCCGAACGATTGGCCTTACAGAAGCGAACCTGGGCCTCAGGCGAGGTCACGAAATTGATCAGCTTCACCGCCGCCTCGGTCTGATCCGATGCAGCGTTGATAGCCAGAAACTCACCACCCTGAAACGACCGCCCTGGAAAACGCAGACCGGGGAACAGCGTCGACACCAGATTGATATCCCGTTGTTCGAGTTCGATACGTTTCAGCAACCAGTCACCTGAGATAATGAATCCAATCTTGCCGTCCAGAAACGCGTCTTCGATTCCACGCTGATTGACCACATAGCCACAGGAATCGTGCAGTTCTTTGTAAAGCTGGAGCGCTTTGATTGCCTTGTCCGACGACAACACACAGTAGCGTTTGTCATCGGTGAATATCTGTGCACCCTGGGACCAGAAGAACGGCAAGTATTTTTTGTAGAGTCGATGTTTCTCGGCGGCATTTGACCCCCACCCGTAGATTTCACCGTCCAACGCCGTGATCTTAAAGGCAGCCTGTTTGAACTGGACTAGGGTAGCAGGTGCAAACTCAGGATCGTACCCCGCGCGAGTCAGCAAGTCGCGGTTGGCGAACATCACCCTCGTACCGAGTATCCAGGGCTTGGCGTACAGCCGTCCTTCGTATGTGGACATCCCATAGCCGTGAAACTGGTTGCTGTCAAGGGACAGATTATCACTCAGGTCTCGAAGGTGACCAGTGGCCGCGAACTGCGCGATCCAATCCGAACCAAGCTCCAGTACATCCGGACCGGCCCCTGAAGCCAGAGCGATTACGATCTTCTCATGACCGTTGGCCCAGGTGAGATCGGTCAGTTTTACTTCGATGTCGGGATTCGCTTTTTCAAAGTCATCGACAATGGCCTGGATAGTCGGTTTCACACTTGGATCGGTCCAGAACTGCCACCATTCGATAGTCGTTTTTGCGGCGATATTCGAACCGGTCACAATTAGAGCCAGTAACGCAAGCAGACATAATCTAAACATAGTTCCTCTCATTCAAACAGTATCATCTGCGCAAAGGATAGCCGTCCGGTGGCGTCCGGTCAACGAAAAAGTTGTTGACCGTTCATATCGTCGGCAAGTACGTTGTCAAAGTGCATTCCTTCAGCATCATAGCGACTGTCGCAAACGACCCCGGCTGGTTCGATGTCGAGCGGCTGCCGACTCTTATCGCAGCGGTCGTCGCAATCTCTATAGTCCTCTACACTACCTACCACCGTTCCAGTCGTGAGAAGTTCAAAGTTCGCGAGATCCCCGCGCTGAAAGCAGTGGAGGAGGCTATAGGACGAGCGACAGAGATGGCGCGGCCGCTTCTGTACACACCGGGGTGGGGGGGAGACATCCAACGACCAACGACCATCGCCTCCCTGAACATGCTGGCGCATGTTGCCGAAAAGACGGCCCGATATGACTGCCGCCTCGTTTTCCCAACCCACGATCCCGTGATAATGTCGGTAGCACAGGAAGTCGTGAAGGAGGCATACATCCGCGCCGGGTACCCCGACCGGTTCCGGCAGGAGGATATTTCATACGTATCCTCATCGCAATTCGCCTATGCCGCCGGTGTCGACGGCATGATCAGCCGACTGAAACCTGCTTCCATTTTCCTGCTGGGTACTTTTGAGGCTGAGTCATTGATCCTGGCTGAGACGGGCAATAGTATTGGGGCCATCCAGATAGCCGGCACCGACTCCACCATACAATTGTCATTCTTCATCGTTGCTTGTGATTACACTTTGATCGGTGAAGAACTGTTTGCCGCCTCCGGCTACTTGTCCGGCGACCCGTCGATTCTGGCCTCGGTGAGGGCGCAGGACATACTGAAGGTTATCATCATGCTCATCCTGATGGTAGCCACGGTCTGGTCCACGGTCACTTTCGTTACCGACGGCTCAACAGAAGGATGGTGGACTTTCTAATGGACCGCAAGATCGCCGTCATGACATGTTTTGCCTTCGGGGTCGTGATGTTCGCTCAGTACTTCTCGGCCCACCCGCTGGCTCACAGCGTTAATCAGACCATCGCCGATTACTGGCAGATCATATTCGCATTTGCGCTGATAGTTGGCGTTGTCGGTTTTCTAAACAACAATCTTCAGCAAGTCCGTAAGGGACAGGATCGACCCTTTCGTCTGTTGTCTCTGGCCGGTTTCGCGATCATGCCTGTGCTGGCGATGATCTGGGGTATCAAAGCCGGCACGCCCTTTCTATGGGTTTTCGAGAACGTCCAGGTGCCGTTGCAGTCGACCGTTTTTGCACTGCTGGCTTTCTTTGTTGCCTCGGCGTCGTTTCGTGGCTTTCGTGCGCGCTCCGTCCCGGCGGCTATCCTGCTGTCGGCAGCGCTAATCATCCTGATCAGTCGCAGCTTCGCAACAGGACCGTTCTCCGAATGGCTGCCGGATGTGGCGGAGTGGATTCGCAACAATCCATCGATGGCGGCGCGGCGCGCCATTCTCATCGGTATCGGCCTCGGTTCGCTGACAACGTCGTTGCGAGTCATCCTGGGAATCGAACGAACCTGGCTGGGAGGCGCGAAGTGATGCCTCTTGAAACTCGACATTGGATCTT
>JAUXBJ010000288.1 GCA_030619425.1 bacterium | reverse complement strand
GCTCTCAAGGCGGGAATCAAAAAGGTGCTTTCCGCTCCGCTGGTAAGGTCGTCCTATAAGGCGGATGACTTCGCCAATCTGTAGACAGTTCCATCACAAGTCCAAATATTAAACAGATACCAACGGCCTTGTTGGCTTTCATTTCGATCTTCCGATAGACGTGATGATGACGGAAGCGAAGGTGGAAATGACAGGCAATCAGCCCATAAGTATCCTGGTCGTCGACGACGAACAGTACATTTGTAATATCATCGTCGAGGCTCTCTCGACTGAGAAGTACCATGTCGTCGCCTTCTCCGACCCGGCCAAGGCTCTGACTCATATCGAGCAGAACTCCGTTGACCTGGTGCTTACTGATCTTGTTATGGGTGAGTATACCGGAGTGCAGATTCTGGAATCCACGCTGGCCCATCATTGCGACGCCACCGTAATCCTGATGACGGCTCACCCGACTGTGCAAACGGCCATATCTGTCCTGCGCAAAGGGGCCTATGATTTCCTGGTGAAGCCGTTTCGACTGGAGCTCTTGAGGGCTACCATCAAGCGCGGTCTGGAGCATCAGCAGGTTATCCGTGAAAACCTGCACCTGAAAGGCCAGGTGGAATTCCTGAAGGTGGTCGGCGCCGCCAATACCGAGATGGGGATCGATGACTTTCTGGCCATGGTGGCACGCTCCTGCAAGAACGAGATGGGGGCTCGGGCGGTCGGGATAATCGAGATCGACCCCGACTCCAAAGAACCGGCGCGAAAAGTGTACGCCGGCGACGAAGAGGCGCCCCTTGAGGTCGTCCTCGACAACGCTACCCTGGACAGATTCACTTATACCAGAAGCACCAAGCCCATCATCCAGAAAGAGGAAGTCATCATCGACGGACGCAGCCAGACGCGAATATCCATATCGCAACCGGTTTTCGTCCGGCGTTGTTTTCATGGTGTCATCAACCTTCTGATCGAAACCCGTTTCGATCAGTTGACACCCGGGCAGATAGATGTCCTGATGCTTCTGGCCAACTCCGCTGCGGCGGCCATAGCCAACCATCGCCATTATCAGGAAATGCGCACGTCCTACTTGCAGGCGATTAAGGGACTGGCCAACGCTATTGAAGCTCGCGATGAGTACACGGCGGGCCACACCGACCGAGTAACCTGGCTGGCGGAGTTGATGGCGCGGCACATGGGCTGGGAAGATCAACCGATCGAGCATCTCATAATGGGTTGCACCCTCCATGATATCGGCAAGCTCGGGGTACCTGATAGTATCCTCAATAAGCCGGGCCGACTCACCGATGAAGAGCGTCTCAAGATGCAGACTCATGCCGAGGTCGGACTCAAGGTTATCGACGGAATCGAACTGTTTCGCCCGGCGGTGCCGTATATCATCGCGCACCATGAATGGTACGACGGTTCCGGTTACCCTCGCGGTTTGAAAGGGGAAGAAATTCCTATTGAGGGTCGGTTGCTGGCGGTGGCGGATACCCTGGATGCTATCCTGTCCGACCGTCCTTACCGCAAAGGGGCCGATTTGGAGCAGGCGGTTTCGGAACTGATCAAGTATAAGGGTATCCAGTTCGACCCGGCGATTGTGGATGTCTTACTTGATCTCTTGCGGAGCGGTTCTGTGGATTTTCGCGCCACCTACGGCCGTGACATGGATATCAGCGAGCTCCCCGCGCCGAGCACTACCGAAAAGGCACCGGCGTAAAAGACAAGACCAGAATCCCCAGAGCAATCCAACCCATCAGTGTAGCCGTTCGGCTGAGAGGACGGCGATCGTCCAGGGTCGGCGGATGACTCATCCCAAAAAACAGGCCGAAAGCAGCAAAGAACCACCACATCGGTGATTGGAAGCCCAACAGCACCAGACCGGCGGTAGCTATTTTACCCATGATATGCTGGCGACGGCGGGCCAGACCGTAGATGATGTGACCACCGTCGAGTTGGCCGATGGGGAGCAGATTAATCGCGGTGACCAACAAGCCAACCCAACCGGCAAAGGCCGCCTCGGACAGTTTGAAGAAATGTTCCTGCGGCGCCGACCCCACCAACAACCAGGTGAAAGCCCGCATCAATATCGACTCACCATCCATAGAAAACACCATGTCACCCGGACCAAAAGCATCCAGCGGCAATATCACCGACTGTGACAGCCCGTAGCATAACCAGACTATCGCTACAACCCACCCCGCAATAGGACCTGCCGCTCCGACCTCGATCAGGTCACGACGGTTCCAGAACGGCGACTTCGATTTGATAATAGCGCCGAAGGTGCCGATCAGGTTCGGCGCCGGTATGAAGAATGGCCATGAAGTAACGATGTTCCGGCGGCGGCTGGCGACATAGTGCCCCATCTCGTGCACGAACAAGATCGATATGAGAGCCACTGTGAACACCAATCCCTCTCCGGCTGCGAGGGCCTCGAACGTGCTGCGGAGGTCCTGTCCAAATGTTGCTTCGGTGCCCAGGTAGCGCAGGAACACCGGCACAAAATAGACGGTAAACAGCGTTACGACGAACAGCACGACGTTCAAGATCGGAATCTTAACCTGCGGGTTGGGGTCAATGTCCAACAGCAGTCCGTCGTCCCCTTCGTCCAGGCGGAAATCATAGCCGGCTGTCTGGAGACGATCCTTTATCATTTCCAGAGATCTCTTGTGCTCAAAGCGAAAACTCAGACTGAACATTAGACGGTCGCTCTGGCGGTAGACGGCTGAGATCTCAAACAGATCGCTCAGCAGGGCCACGATTGCTTTGGCTTTTCGTTCGTGCGTATCCATACGAAGCCGAATATAAGTAACCTTGAGTGAGTTGCCGACATTTTTCTACCGGCGGATTGTGCGCGAAAATAGCGCGAACAAAATCAACGACCAGAGCAGCCCTGGGAAAATCGGCTCGACTTCCCACCAGTAAGCACCATCGGCGTGCAGAAATTGCGACAGGTACCAAACCAGCGAGATCGACCCACTGGACACAACTGACAGAAACGCGGCGCGCGGTGGCAGTCGCCTTCGACCCACGAAAGCGAAGAAGACCGGTACCAGCAAGGCGGGAGTACCAATCGAACCGAGGGCGTGCCAGATGTCGACCACGGAGCCAAAGAACAACGCCATGATGACGGCCAGTATTGTAGATATGAACAGTCCCACGCGCGTATGGAAGCTGATCCGGGATTTTTCGCCGGATCGGAGGCGTGGGACGACGTCGTTGCCGTAGGTGGAGGCGGCCAGAAACGAGTAGGAATCTACGGTCGACATCACCGTCGCCAAGAGCGCCAGCGCGAAAAGGCCCAACAGCCCTACCGGCAACACCATCAGGGCCAGGGCCGGATAGGCGCCGACCGGGTCGGCCAGATCCGGCAACAGCGCCCGCGCGTACAAACCACAACTGGTAGTCAGGAAGTCGAAGAGGCACCAGCAGCCAATGGCGATGAAAATGCCGTGCCGCGCCACCCGCGGTGTCCGAGCGGCGTAGCATCGTTGGTAAAAGGCCGGCTCAATCAGCGTGGCCAGAGCAATCACATACCAAACAGCGATATACCATCCCGAGTTGCCGCCATGCCAACTCAGGTGATCGGAGGGCAAGTTGGTCCGGAGGAACGACAGGCCACCATAGTCAGCAAAGAGGATAACCAGGAGCACGGCAAACCCAACGAACATGAGTACAAACTGAAACAGGTCGGTACGCACCACCGATCGGAAACCACCGGTGTAGACATACACGATCGAGAAGATAGTGCCGCTGAGGATACCGACCCAGGCCGGCCAGCCGAACAAGAACTGACAGAGCACGCCAAGCATCAGGATGTACGCCGCCGGGACGGTCATGACGAAGATGATGGTGGCTCCAGCCAACGCTGTTTTGTCGCCGTACGCCAAGCCCAGGCGCTGCGGGATAGTCAGTAACTCCGACTCCCTGGCTCGGCGGGCGAGAAAAATCGCGAACAGGGCCGCCGCGAGATAGTACGGCAGCCCGAAAACCAGCCAATTCGACAGACCG
>JAUXBJ010000277.1 GCA_030619425.1 bacterium | reverse complement strand
GGCCACAACCTCGATTTCATTCACTTGGCCACCCAGATCGCCAAACATGTTATTGTCCAGTACACCGACCTCATCAAATTGGAGGAAAACTGACTTGACTCGCCATATGGCTATAACTACGGCGGGTCCAAGAACCGACGGAACATGGCACTTGTGAAACAGCCTCAGGACGTCTGCCGCCCACAAAAACGAGCAGCACATAAATGTGTTTTCGCGCTACGCGCGCAGCGCGAGAGACACGGCTTGACCGTGCGCGCAAAGCGCAAAAAAACAGGCTTGCCTGTGCACGACATCGACAAACACAGATTACCGCCGGATCAACTACGGCAACTGATAACTCAAAAATGGCCCGAAGCCGTCGCTTTGACCGCCGGACTATCCGAACCGATTTTCCAAACCGGTATTGCAAATTTTGATGCTCTTTTCCCCCGGCAGGGTATTCCGTACGGTCAACTTATCGAAATCACCGGCGAGGATGGTTCGGGCAAGACAAGTTTCCTCTTTATGATGCTGGCGGCTCTCACCAAAATTGGGACAGTGGCGTACATTGATCTTTCCGGTTCTTTCTTTCCGGCTGCAGCGGCTACCTGTGGGGTAGACATAAAAGAGTTGGTTGTGGTGAGACCGGACAACCTGCCGTCAGGCCTGCGCGCGGCGGAGTTGGTTTTGTCAAAGCGAGTGGCTCACTGTATTGTCCTGGACCTGACCAACCAAAAGAGTGATCTGTCACAAAGAACTGATTTATCACTGTCGTCGCTGTTGCATCGGTTGCGGCAACAAACGACGCGCTCTAAAGCGCTGGTTATTTTCCTGACCGAGAACAACAACGCGTCCAACCCGATAATCCCGGCCAGCACTGTAGCCCTGCGGCTGGAAGTGGCTCGCCTGATACCCTCGAAGCTAAAAGTCACCGTCACCAAAAGCAGAATCTCCAAAGAAGGAGCGCATGTGGAGATAGCATTAAATGGATAGCGAACGTATCGCATGCATACTGATCGAGGAATTCTCGCTGGAGATGTTCCACCAAAAGGAACCATCGCCGGCTGAGCAACCATTGGCGCTCACCGAGGAGGATCGCAAGTCGGCGCCGATTGTCGCCATGAACCAGGCGGCGACGGAGCACGGCGTTTTGATAAACAGCACCGTTCCTCAGGCGCACGTAGTCTGTTCTGATTTGATTGTCAAAGTACGCAACACCGAGAAGGAAACCCGCGAATCACAGAAGCTTCTGAAAGCGCTTCAGACCATCGGTCCTTTTGCAGAAAAAGGCGCCGACAGCACCGGCGGTGCTCTTATTATTTTTATGGAAGTGAGCGGACTGATGCGCCTTCACCAAAGCGAAGCCGTCATTACCAAAAAGGTCGTCGCGCTTGTCGAGTTGCTTGGTTACCCGGTGAAAGTGGGCGTTGCCGACAATAAGTTTATCGCCAAAATCGCCGCGGAAACATCGGAGGATAATTGTTTCACTATAGTAAGCAAAGGCGCCGGTCGCGCTTTCATCGAGAGCCTTGACATCGAACGTCTGGCTCTGTCATCCGACACCCTTGAGACCCTGCGCGATCTTGGTCTCAAAACAGTCGGACGTCTGGCCGAGTTTCCCGCCAATGAAATAGCGCAGCGCTTCGGCGCCGAAGGAGCAACCCTGTCGCACTTATCGCGCGGACGTGACCCACAACAGTTCCTGCGTATTCACCCGAAAGAGGATCTGTCGAATGAGATGCATCTCACCTACCTAATCTACAACACCGCCGCTATCATTCATCATGTCGAACAACTTCTGCAACCGTTGTTGACCTGTCTGGGTCAACAGGGTTATGGTTGCAGTCGGGTCAGGCTGAAGCTGTCACTTGAAAACCATAGCGAGGAAAAGCTAACCCTGTCAGTTGAGAAACCAACCCTGTCCATCAGGAAACTCGCGCGGCAACTACGTTCTCAACTGGAGCGACTGAAACTGCCGGCAGCGGTTACCGATCTGATTATTACCATCCCTCGCAAAACAATCACCCCGCTCCCTTCCCGGCAACTCAACTTCGACCACCACCGCCAACAAGTTGGTTTTATGGACAACAACATCACCTTGAAAGATCACAAACTTTATACCGTGACCCTTAACCCAACTCTGCTCCCGGAACAGAATTTCCACCTCTCCCCTCTTGATACCAGACGACGGACCCAAGGCACAAACATGCACGACATCGGCACTCTCTTTTCGGACCGCTTTTTTCACCCGGCAACAGCCGCATACTGTTATCACAACATCGGCGGGCTACGACTCTTTCCATTCCCGATAGAAACCAACATCACCACGGTCAACGGCACACCGGTATCGATAGAACATCATCGTAGTGACCGTCAGCAGATTGACCGCCGGTACGGACCCTGGGAGCTTTCCGGAGGCTGGTGGCATGGTGGCTTTGATCGTCTCTACTACGAACTGCACACTACCGACAACCGGCGGTATCTTTTCTTTTTCGATAGGTTACGTTCACGATGGTTCCTTCACGGAGTTTTCGATTAGCCGGCGCATAAATGCGGACATGCGGGATACCCCACCCCGCCAGGGCGGGGCTGTGGGTTTCCAGGTATCTCGACCTACTCCACTTCGGTACCCCACCTACAGCGAAGCGACAGGTGGGATCTTATTGTGAACCCACCCGACGCTAGCGCTCTGCGTGGGGTACCGTGTAGCTATCGCCCGGTGGCCCACCCCGCCAAGGCGGGGCTGTGGAGGTTGTCCCATAAGTTCGTTTCGCCGGGTCCTGAGATCGACGCCGTCGAGATTGTGACCCGGCGATCTTTCCAAACGGTTGCGGAGGGTACGCTTAAGGAACCGGCGGTTCTCACGACCTCCTCCGGATGTCGAAGGAACCACCGGAACAGGCACTTGTGGGACAACATCGGGACGTCTGCGGCCCACAAGAAGCCTATTTTGAAACATCCCCGCCCCAACCTCCGTTTACACTGGTATGCTCGATCCCATTTCAAATACAAATAAAACCGAGTTGCTCGGCTTTTCAGTCGCCGGACTTGACAAGCTGTCAAGGGTAACCTTTATTCGCGTGCAAATGAAGATATGCCACTAATAATTCATTCCCGGAGGATTCTATGAAAAGGAGTTCTTTCTGGCCCATCGTTACGGCGTGTCTGGTGCTGATGGCGGCACCGGCGCTTTTCGGTTTCGACTTTTCCGCACTGGAAGAGACGGTTTCCGAAACGACGCTGGACAACGGCCTGAAGATCATTGTGATGGAGCGCCATGACGCTCCCGTAGCGTCGTTTGTCACTTTTGCCAATGTGGGCGGTGTCGATGACCCCAAGGAGTACACGGGACTGGCGCACATGCTTGAACACATGGCTTTCAAAGGCACCACTACGCTCGGCACCACCGATCTGGAGGCGGAGCTGAAGGCGATGGCGGTCGAGGATTCAATCTGGACTCTGCTGCGCTCCGAGCGTAAGAAGGGATCGCGGGCCGACTCGACGCGGCTGGCCGAACTGCAGGAAGCGTTCGACAAGGCGATTGAAGATGCCAATCAGTATGTCGAGTCCAACGCCTTCGATCACATCCTTGAAAAGGAAGGTGGGACAGGCATCAATGCCGGCACCGGCAAGGACATGACTCAGTATATTATGAGCTTGCCATCCAACAAACTGGAGCTGTGGATGGCAATGGAGTCCGAGCGCTTCCTTAACCCGGTATTGCGTGAGATGTATCGTGAGCGCAACGTGATTGTCAATGAGCGTTTGCAGGTGCTGGATAACAACCCGATCATGCGTACTATCGACGCCATGCAATCGACTGCGTTCTCGGCCCACCCGTACGGCATTTCGATCGTCGGTCATATGTCGGACATCAAAAACTATAGCCGCGATGCGGTGAAAGAATATTTCGAGAAGTACTATAATCCATCGAACCTGATCGTAGCCATCGTTGGCGATGTCAAACCGAAGGAAGTATTCAAGCTGGCCAAGAAATACTGGGGACGTATCCCGTCCGGCCCAAAACCGGAGCCGATCGCAACTATCGAGCCCCCGCAGAAGGGTGAGAAACGGGTAATATTGCACGACCCCGCCCAACCGCTCTTTGCAGTAGCTTATCACATTCCCAGTGGAACGCATCCGGATTGGCCGGTCCTTGAAGCTCTCTCCGATTACCTTGGTCAGGGAAGAACATCTCTCC
>JAUXBJ010000388.1 GCA_030619425.1 bacterium | reverse complement strand
TGGTAGCGGTCCTTCGGATCCTGAGACAGGCACTTCAGGATGATATCATCGAAACGGGAATCGAGTTGACGATTGATTTCACTTGGAAGTTTGAAGCGTCCCATCGGTTTCTTGCCGATCAACACTTCGTAGAGCATGATACCGACCGCGTATATGTCGGTTGTGTGATCGACATTGGTGGAACTGACCTTCTGTTCCGGCGACATGTAGGCAAACGTCCCCATGATCACGTCGGTCGAGGTCGCCTCGCTCTCCGGCGTGCTGACAATCTGCGCGATGCCGAAATCGGCCACCAGGGCATTCCCCTGACGATCGATCAACACGTTGGCCGGTTTGATATCGCGATGGATAACGCCGTTCTTATGGGCGTAGTCCAGCGCCTTGCAAACCGACACGATTGCTTCCAGTTTGGTTCTTAGCGGGATTTTCCCGGCGTTGATCACTTCCCGGAGGTTGGTGCCATCCACATATTCCATTACGAAATAGTAGCGCCCGCCGGCTGAGCCGCGATCTATGATATGCACGATATTGGGATGATTCAGCCGACCAACGACCAATGACTCGCGCTCGAAGCGTCGGACTATATCAGGGTCGGAGGTAAACTTGGGGAAAAGTATCTTGATAGCGACATCACGATCCAGCGATTCCTGCCGCGCTCGGAAAATCTCGGCGATACCACCCTGACCGATTTTGCCGGTGACGACATAGTCGCCTATCCGGACCTCTTTCTTTTCCTGTACATCCGTAGTCATTCCATACGCTCAAAAAAAATAGGGACGACCCTATCTGGGCAGTCCCTATAATAATCGGCAGAACCTGCCTGTATCATTATTTGACGAGGATCATTTTCTTGGTCAGACTCGTTGATTCGGCGGTTAACCGGTAGAAATAAATACCGCTGGGGGCTGAGGAAGCATCGAACTCGACCTGATGGACGCCGGCGGTCATTGGACCGTTCACCAGCAGGGCCGTTTTCTGACCCAGGACGTTGAACACTTCGAGTTTGACATGGCCGGCCGTCGGCAGGGCGAACTCTATTGTAGTCGTCGGATTGAACGGATTGGGATAGTTCTGAGCCAGACCGAATTGCCCTGGCAAAGCTTGATCGGCTGCGTCGTCGTCGACGGCGGTCGGCATGAGCACCATAATCTCGCCGGGGATGAAACCAGACGGCAGCTTGAGTTCCAGGCCCTCGGCATCAGTGAAACCTATTCCGGACCACAGCACTGATCCCTCACCATGATAGACCGAATCGATGGCAATCGCTCCGACCGGCGCCAGGGACGAGAGGGTGAAATGCATGGTGGCCAGCACGCCTTCGGCGGTAGATACGGTGGCTATCGGGAAGACGTTGTAGTTGGGGTAGTAGTTAATCGAAAGAGTGTCCGATACGGGATCGATCAGATCTGAGGCGCCCATACCGGCGGGTTTGATCGATGTCGCGTAGGAGACCGAGTCCAGCCTGAGAAATGGGCTGCTAAACTTGAGCGGCAACTGCATACCGGCAATGGCCATGTCGTTCCCGACCAGCCTGACGTTGACCTCGAAGCTGGCGCCGGGGTTCACCTCGACCATATCGACCATAACCGTACCCGCGAAGCTGGAGAACTGGGCGGCGGCCAGCGACGGCAGGACCAGCAAGATCGCTATGAGAATCGGTAACATTTGTCGTTTCATCGACTATCCTTTCGCTTGCGCATCATTGTCGTTGCGTGTCACGACGGGTGCGGCTCAATCGGCGAACCCGCCAACGTCACCAAGTGCAAACCTCGTGCCCCTGGCCGGGTCAGCAGGGCGCCGTCGGCAGGCTGTTCAATCGATGCGCAGCGGGAAGAATGACTCGTTGATTGGCAATGGGTTACTGAAGTATGCAGGCGTCCTTTTACAGCGGCCTCGAGTGATCAGTGAAGCCCGGCGGGCAAAGCAAATGCGCAGAACACTGCCCAAGCGGCAATCGGCTGCAGATTCACTACAACTGAAAGGACGCAGCGTGGCGAACGGCCGCCGCGAAGCAAGAGGAAGAACCTGGTAGGTTGTTGAAAAGCTTTTTTTCTCGTCATTGCGAGCGAAGCGCGGCAATCTCATTTCCCAGTGCCGTCAGGCGTCTCTGCCTGACGGCTCCTAACTGCTCACAAGAAGGTGTCGGGCAGAGACGCCCGACACCACATAACAAAGGAGTTGTGGCTGGCGACCTCGCAATGACGATTACAGCGTCTTTCACCGGCCTGTTAGTCCCAATCGGTCTTGATGTTGACGAACATAGTCTGGTTGTTGCGCCAAACCAACAGAATCAGTTCGCTGGGTTTGGCCTCTTCGACTTGTTCCATAGCCGCCCGGGCATCGTCGACGGTACTGATCTCCGTTTCTCCGATACGCTGGATGATATCGCCGAATTGGAGGCCACCGACAATAGCCAGACCACCCTGGTCCATCCTGGACACGAAGACACCATTGAAGGTTGCGGGGTCCAGGTTCAGATAGAGGTAGTCGCCGAACACCAGATCGCGCACCTTGAATTCGAGGTGCTCATTCTCATACTCGGGCGCGTCGGTGGGGCCGATGGGAGCTTTTTCCAACGAGGCCAACAGGGTCAGCGTGTCCACCTTTCCATTAGTCGTGCGAAGGACTGTCATCTCAACCGAGGCGCCCGGACCCAACTCAGCGATCCGGCGCTGGAATATGGTCAGGTTCTCGTCGCGGTCGACAACAACCTGTTCCCCGTTCACCAGGATGATAACATCACCCACCTGCAAACCGGCTTTGGCGGCCGGCGAACTCCTGAGGGCTACGTTGACGATAATACCACCGGAAGTGCCCAGCCCCCAGTAGTCGGCGATGTCGGAAGTCAGCGCCTGAAGTCTGATCCCCAACCAGCCGCGGTCCTCACCGGTGCGAGTCGGTGGGTCGGCAATA
>JAUXBJ010000208.1 GCA_030619425.1 bacterium | reverse complement strand
GTGGGGACGTTCTGGCATGAGTTGTATCCGACCTTCTCGCAGATGACCTGGTGCATCAATTGGATCGATAACGGTTCCGGCTTTGTCGACTTCTGTGATTCCCTTGATCTGGAGTATCTCAGCGGTCCGGATTCCGGTACGGTTGTGCGTTTCCATGTCGAGTCCGTCGATTGGGATATGGTCTCGACTATCGAGGAGTACTGGGATCCGCCACCGCCGATGGACGGCAAGTTCAAGCACAACATCGACGGCTGGCGCCCGAGCGACGTCAACCCGGAAGGCTCCCTGTGGCATGAGTTGTGGTTCAACTACTGTGAGATGTGGACGTGCAGTTTGTGGATCGATAACGGCAACACGGTGCTCGACTACTGCGACACGCTGGTCTTCATGCATGAGCCTACCGGACGCCTGTCGTACGAGCACATACAGGTGGTGACACCGACAATCACTATAACCAAGGCTGATACTACTTGGTATCTCGACGGTCTGGACCCGAATCCGCTGATCGATCCGGTGACCGCGCCTGTCGGCGGGTACTGGCAACTCGTCTATCCGCGTAACAGTTGGTTTGGCCACCCTTACCAGATCACGGGCTGGGTCGACAACGGTAATGGCTATCTGGACTCCTGCGACTACATCGACTTCCGGGATGAATGGGGCAACGTGCATTCCGACTGGCATGTGGAGGCATTCGAGACCGACATCATCACCGACCCATTGCCGAATCCGAACATCGATGAGTACGATCACAACCTCGACGGCTACATGCCGGCCAACGGCGACCCGACCGGCACCTACTGGCATGAGTTGCACCCGAACTACTGTGACCTGTGGCAGATCGAGGAGTGGCGTGACAATGGTGACGATGTTCTCAGCTTCTGCGACACGCTCAAGTTCCGAGGCGAGATTATGGAGGATTCGGTCCTCTGGAAACACGTTGAGGAAGTGACCGGTACGCTCGTGCTGGTACCGGAAGAGGGTGGCGACACGACCTACATGGATATGATGTGTGGCCGTCCTATGGCGGAGCCGCTTACGATGGCTGAGGGACCGCTCGGCAGCATTTTCCACGAGGTCTATCCGACCTTCTGTCGCCGTTACCTGTGGCAGGGCTGGGGCGACAATGGTAACCAGACCCTTGATGCCGGTGATCAAGTGGCGATGCGGTCAATTCTACCGCCTGACTCAGGAACGGTTCACCTGTTCATCGTAGTCGATTGGCAGACCGATATCATGACGACGATCATTCCTGCGCCGTCCTGCTGCATGCCGCCGATGAGAGGCAATATCGATATGGACGCGGCCGATGAGCTCGACATATCCGACCTGGTCTACCTGGTGGATTACATGTTCACCGGTGGTCCGGCGCCGACCTGCTGGGAAGAGGCTAACGTCGACTGTAGTGACGACGGAAACGGTGTCGATGGCCCCGAGGATATCGACATCTCCGATCTGGTCCACCTGGTTGACTATATGTTCAATCAGGGTCCGCCGCCTTGTCGTTGCGACTGTGCTGATTGTCCGTAAGCGCCGCCGGCGCACTGCACATAGATAGCCTCGCACGGCTACATTATAGATGCCATCCCCGACTCGTTCGGGGATGGCTTTTTTTGCTGCATGTATCAGAGGCAAAGAGAATAATACCACCACACATTTTTTCCCAAAAATTCTCTTGAATTACCTTTTGATTCGACTATATTCCCCCGCGAAATTGAACGACTAACAATGCGCTGGAGGAAACTGAAATGGCCATGTTCATAACCGATGAATGCACTGCCTGCGGTCTTTGCACGCCGGAGTGTCCTACCGAATCGATCACCGAGAATGATATATTCGTCATTGATCCGGATACCTGCAACGAATGTGAAGATCAGGATGACGGTCCGCAATGTGTCGAAGTCTGTCCGGTTGACTGTATCGTGAAGGCCGAAAAGCCGGCATAGGCTTTACATCGATTGTCACAAGCCGTCCGACCGGGCGGCTTTTTCAATGCCAAGAAAAAGAGGGCGCTCGTCTGGTTGGGTAGAGGGGGCTAGAAAACTACCCAGGGACAGCAGAGAGACGCCCTCGTCACTATCAAAGTATGACCGGTCCGTAGCCGGTGTCAAGCTAATTGTATTGTCGACCAGGAGACGGTGGAACTCACGTCAATACTTTACGATTTTTACGGGAATCGTCAGAATCACAGGTTTCTGATCCTCCGCCGTCGTAACGTGCAAAGTGAAGCTGGATAAATACGTGCCGGACGCTAAACCCTCCGCCGGTGTGACCTTGATAGTTAAGGTTTCATCTCGTGCCGCCTTCGGCTTAACCATGTCGATGTCGAAGGTCGTGTGGCCGCGGTCAACAAGTTCCCAACTAATCTGATCGAAGGCTCGGTTCTCCAGTGTGATTTTCTTTGCGTCGGCGCCCGCCAGGAAGAACAGCGAAAACGGTTGGGGTTTCAGGTTGCCGTACCATTGCCCGATGGTTGAAAGATAGTAGAACTTAACTTCGGAGTATTCCGGGTCGTCCAGTTGCACCGTTGCCGATTTCGTTGTCGGTCCATAATAGTTGCGAGTTGAAAACTCAAGCTGGAAAAATGCCGTATCGCCGGGGTCGATTTGTGAGTCGGTGGTCCTGATACGTGAACAGTCGCAGGAGGTCGCAACTCTCTTGATTGGTACCGGTTCGGGACCATTGTTGATGATATAGAATGTGTGAAACAGTTTGAAATCGATGCCCACATGTCCGAAGTCAAACACTTGTTCCGAGTATACAAGTCGGTTGGGCCCGGCTGGTTCCTCGGAGGGTTCGCCGACCGCGCTGGATGTGAGAATGAGCAGCAGAAACGTTGCAGTAGCTATTATCTTCAAGAGTTGACCTCCGAATCCGGCAGGAACCCGTGTTGGGTCATCCACTCGTCGTTGAAACACTTACTCAAGTACTTTATACCACCATCGGCAAAAATACCCACGATAAGAGCCTCCGATGCAGCTTCCCGCGCTACCTGTTCCATGGCCCAAGCTACGCTGCCCGAAGAACCACCAGCCGAGATACCCTCGGTTCTGGTGATTTCACGCGCTCGCAGGAACGAGTCGCGATCGGATACCGTGATGACCTCGTCGACCAGTTCGGGAAGCATAGCGTCAGTCGGCACATCGGTACCGATTCCTTCTACCTTATACGGCTGACTCCGGCCTATCCGTTTGTGTCGGATCAATTCGGCGAAAATGGATCCTTCCGGGTCAACCGCCACTGTCCTGATGTTCGGGTTTTTCTCCTTCAGGAAACGGGCCGCTCCCGAAAACGTTCCTCCGGTGCCGATGCCGCACACGAAATGGGTGATCTGTCCCTCGGTGTCATCCCATATCTCCGGACCCGTTGTCAGGTAGTGTGCTTCGATGTTATCCAGGCTGTTGTACTGGTTGAGGTCGAACCAGCCGTTTTCCTTTGCCAGTCGGCGTGCAACCATATAGAAGCCCTCGGGGTCGTCGTGCAACGTCTCCGGTGTGACGATAACCTCCGCACCGAATGATCGGATCAAGTCGGTTTTCTCTTTGCTTGTCTTAACAGGTGTCGTCACCACTGCCTTTAAGCCCAACACCTGACAGACCATCGCCATCGACGCGCCGGTATTGCCGGAAGTATTGTCGACTACGGTGTCGCCCGGTTTGAGCCGACCCTCGTCCATCGCTTTGCGAATGATATGCAGCGCCATTCGGTCTTTGACGGAACCGGTCGGGTTGAGAAAATCGAGTTTGGCATACGCTTCCGGCCCGTTCTCCGGCATACCGGTACGCAGCCGCACCAGGGGTGTGTGACCAACGAGTTCGAGTATGTTGTCGTACGTTTTCATTATGCCTCAAGCAATGGTCTATAGCAACTTCCTAATCTTATACATTCAATGACGTTTTTCAAGGAGATAATTGAGCCTGATGCGGGAAGATCACCCGCTGTCGGTTTGCGACCACGCTACGCGCGGCAACGGAGGAAACAGGATCCCGCTGACTTGACATGCCGGCTATGGTTCAATATACTCTAAGCCAGGTAATTCCGATTATTGGAGGTGTCAGGTGAGAATCATTTTACAGACGGCGGTTGTTGGGCTACTGCTGATCTTGGCAGGCTGTGCCGAGCAAGACAACCCGGTCGGCGACGGCGAGGGCAGTTCGACTCGGGCTTGGGAAAAGGTTTTTGGCACTGCCGGCGACGATCATGGATACTCGGTAGCCGTGACTGATGACGGCGGTTACGTCGTGGTCGGCTGCACCGAGCCTTATGGGAATTCCAACACCGACGTCTATTTGATCCGAACGAACTCTTTCGGCGATACGCTCTGGACCGAGACTTATGATGCCGGAGAGGGTGAGGCCGGATACTCCGTTGCCGTCACCGCTGACGGTGGTTTCGTAATAGCAGGTTATACTCAATCCATCGGCTCGGCGGAGGCCGATGTCTATCTGATAAGAACCAACGCCGTCGGTGATACCCTTTGGACGAGAACTTACGGCGGCAGTGGGAACGATTTTGGCCGGGGCGTTCGGGTGACTTCGGACGGCGGATACCTGATTATTGGCACGACGACATCGTACGGAGCGGGAGGTGTCGATGTCTACCTCATCAGGACAAACAACGACGGCGACACTGTCTGGACCAGGACTTTCGGCGGTGATCAGAGTGATTACGGGGAGTCGCTGGCTCTGGCCGGCGACGGTGGCTATGTGGTGGCGGGTCACACTAACTCCTATGGCGCCGGGGACATTGACGTTTACGTCATAAAGACGGATGCGGCCGGAGACACTGTCTGGACCCGTACCTACGGCGGCGGAAGTTGGGACTACGGGCACGCGATTGCCGCGACCAGCGACAGCGGGTTTGTCATAGTGGGCCGAACGGAATCGTTTGGTAACGGACCCGATGTATACGTGGTGAAGATCGATGCCG
>JAUXBJ010000227.1 GCA_030619425.1 bacterium | reverse complement strand
CGGAAGTCATCAGCGCCCAACTGGACGAACCCATAGACACCGCGCCAAGCGGTAACGTGAGAATCGGTCAGTCGCCTTGGGGCAACAGGCCTTTCACCGGGCTAATCGATGATGTCCGCATCTACAGCCGCACGCTGGAGACCGCTGAGATTAGGGTCTTAGCCAGCGTCGCGGAGCTTCCGTACAGTCCTGCCCCGGCGGACGGCGAGGTTGATCTAGAAGCCGCAGCGGTGGCGCTCACGTGGAATCCCGCCCAAGACGCTGTCGAGCAGGATGTTTACCTCGGTATCGACGAAGCGGCTGTTGCAACCGCGGATGCGTCTGACGCTACGGGTATCTACCTCGGTCGCCAGGCTGAGACTGAGTTGGCCCTAGCCGACCTCGGTAGAGGAGTCACGTACTTCTGGAGAGTTGATGGCGTCAAAGCTGACGGCACGGTTATGCCAGGTACTGTTTGGAACTTCAGAATAATCGATAGGAACACCGATAACTGGGCAGCCGGAGTTGGTTCGGCTGATCCGGGTTATCTCGACACGTATGTCCAGGACGGCCTTTACGATATCGGCACGTTCGGTGGCGAAATGACCTATGAGTTCATCGTTCAGAGTAATCCTGACGAGACAGAAGCCAGCATGGCCCTGATCGGCAGGAGACAGTTCGGCGATACTCAGGTCGGCATCAAGTATGAGCAGTGGAACAACACCGGCACTTATGGCGCAACCGTCTTTGGCGTTGTTGATCTTGATTTTGGTATTCCCACCGCCCCCGGCGAGCACACGCATCTGGTCTTTGTTTCGAGCGAAGCCGCAGGTATGACCGAACTGTACGTCAACGGTGCTCTTGAAGGCAGTGTCGCTTCAGCCATTACTCTGTCAGGCCTGGTCGGCATCGGCTACGGCGCTCAGGGTGAGGACATGGCCGGCTCGTTCGACAACTTCGACGGCAGCATCTTCGGCGTTGCGATCTACGACAGGATTCTTACAGCAGATGAGATCGCTGGCAATGCCGACAAGTACTTCAGTCCCATACCGATAACGGATCCGGATCTTCTGATCTACTACGATTTCGAATCCGGTGAAGGAAGTACGGCGCTTGACCAATCGGGTCACAGTAACCACGGCCAGTTTATGGGAAATCCGGAATGGGCCAGCGGTCTCTTCGGAGGCGCCGTGTCAGTTGATATAGCCGATCTTGACTACATCCAGACAACGGCTCCTCTGGGCATTGTCAGCAACACCGTTTCTGTTACGGGTTGGGTGAAGCTCGAAGAGTTACCGGCCGGATGGTCAGGCATCTTGACTCACAGAGGCACCAGCCCTGGTTGCTTAGGTTTGCAGCACGACGGTAGTGAACTGCGTTATATGTGGGGTGCCGATCAATACTGGTCGTTTTCCTCAGGATTGGCGCTTCCCGTCGGAGAATGGTACTTTGCCGCTCTGACAATCTCACCGGATCAGGGCAAGCTGTATCTCAATGGTCTTGAGCAAACAGCGACCAATGTTGCTCCGCATGAGCCTACAAACTTCGACAGCCTGATTCGCGTCGGCAGAGACCATCAGGACGGCAGAATCATGACATCTCTGATTGACGAGGTCAGATTCTACAACAAGACTCTAACGGATGTGGAGATCCTCAGGCTTGCTCAGCCCCAGTTAGCCGACGTCACCGCACCTGGCGATATCGTTAAGGGTGTTCCTGACGATGGAGACTGGCCTGGTGGCGAAACACCCGACCTGGCTATCGACGACAATACCGGGACGAAGTATCTGCACTTCAAAGGCGAAACGGAACCCACAGGATTCCAGATTGAGCCGGCTTCGGGCGCGAGTATCGTTACGGGACTGACTCTCACCACGGCGAATGATGCAATTGAGCGTGACCCCATTTCATATGAACTTTCGGGTTCGAATGAGAGTATAGATGGGCCGTATACGTTGATTGCCAGTGGTGATATTGTCGATTTCGCCCAGGAAACTGCGTTGCCTCGCTTCACGATGAACGCCACAGCGATTTCGTTTGATAATGACGTGGCATACAAGTACTACCAGGTCATGTTCCCGGCTGTCCGGGATCCCGGTAGTGCCAACAGCATGCAGATCGCCGAAGTCGAGTTGCTGGGCCTTCCCGCGCCCGTAGGCCACTGGGCGTTCGATGACGGCGCCGGGGATGTAGCACTCGACTCGTCCGGCAACAACGACGGCACTGTTACGCTTGCCACGTGGGTGGAAGGTCTGGACGGCGGTGCGCTGGATATGGCCGGTGTCGGGTACGTGGACGTCCCGGCTGAATCGTGGTCGAGCATTGAAAACGAGATGACCGTTGCCTTCTGGGCATACGGTGATCCCGCGGTGATGCCTCAGAGCCATACTGTCTTTGCGGCCTACTCCGACCCCGAGAACAACGAGGCCAGAATTGCCTCGGCCCACATCCCTTGGAGCAACGGCACCGTGTATTTCGACACGGGCGGAACTCCCACAAGCGGCGGCTATGACAGGATAAATAAAGCGGCCTCCGCAGAGGAATACGCAGGGCAGTGGCGGCATTGGGCGTTTCTCAAGAACGCCGAGACTGGTGACCAGCAGATCTATCTGGACGGTAAACTCTGGCACAGCGGCACCGGTTTGACCCGGCCCATGGCGGGAGTCACCGCATTTACGATCGGTGCGAGAAACGATGGCGAGCAAGTTTACCCGGGCATTGTTGATGATTTCCGGCTGTACGGTCAGGCGTTGTCTGCGATGCAGATCTACAGGCTTGCGAATCCGTAGAGTTGTTGGTCTGGATTTAGAGACGGCCTGAATTAGTTCGCAGAGATGCGAACCAGGCTGCTATGATTTACACGGGGCCTATACTGATTGATTCGGTATAGGCCCCTTTTAATTTATCATTGATTAGGCCGCTATCGTGGTTAGTAGTATTGATTTTCTGAAAGTTTATCGGTAATCATGTGAGGATTTTCCTTGACGAGAAGGTAGGTAATTTGGTATAGATAATGTTAATGATACCTGTTCACGCACAGTCAGGCACCTGTGGCTTTTGAGTTCATTTTGCAGGTAAATTTCTGATAGTTCTCAATAGAGGAGGATATATTATGCAGGGCGCAGAGTTTTCTGTGAGAATTTTGTACACCGGTTTAAATTTTTCATATCAACTGAAAATTCTTACTATTAAGAAAAGATGTTTTGGTGCGTGACCAAAGCATGTCGGCTCTTTTACATAATTTATTTGAAAGGTGTAGTACTATGATTAAGAAATTACTTTGTTCAGTATGTCTTCTGGGCGTATTAGCGTTGGCGGGTGTCGCTCAGGCCGAGTCGCTGTCCCCCGACGATGCGAGTATCAAAGACAACCTTTGTCTGTGGCTGAGAAGGCCGGAGATCAACTATAATCCCGGCACCGAGATTTGGATTGATCTAAGTGGTAGAGGTAATGATGCTCGAGCGGACGTTGACGGTTCTGTGGGACCGAATCTTTCATCAGGTGAGAATGCTACGGTGTTTTCGAATCCCTTCAGTGCCGTGCATTTCGATCCTGAAGTGCAAGAGCTGGTGAAGGCCACAAACCTCAACAACGGGCAGGGACTGACCCATCTGACCATCTTCTCTGTCCAGAAGGTGGTCGATAGCGGAAGGACCGATCAACGTGCGGTCGGCTTTGGTTCATATAATGATGGAGGCAGGGCCGACCATTTCAATATGTCCTTTGATGTCACGGTTCGTAAGGACAATGGGCGAATCGATGGCAAGAATCAAGATCATCCACTTGACGAGTTTGTCATTTACGCAGCGAGAATGAACCCTGAGACTATTAACATGTGGTTTAATTCAACCGGAACACTCAGCCTTGCGTATACCGCCGAGGGAAGTTCATATACAACCTCCACCGATCAGTTTTATGTGGGTGATGTGCGGTATCCAGCAGAGGGAGATTTTGATGTCGCCGAAGTCGTGGTATTCAATACCGCTTTAACGGATGCCCAGATCGAAGGGCTCAGCGAGTGGCTCCAGACCCATGTAGGTATCAGTGCCGGAGAAGGTTATCCGCTTGCCTTTGGCCCCGATCCACGCGACGGCGCCATGCTCGAGGCCACATGGGCGAACATTAGCTGGAGCCCGGGAGATTTCGCAGTCTCGCATGATGTGTATATCGGCGATAATTTCGACGATGTCAACGACGGCGCAGAGAGAACGTTCCAGGGCAATCAGAACACAACGCTTGTTACTGTCGGCTTTCCCGGATTTCCTTTCCCGGACGGCCTTGTTCCGGGCACAACATATTACTGGCGGATCGATGAGGTCAATGACGCCGAGCCTAACAGCCCGTGGAAAGGTCCTGTCTGGAGCTTCTGGATTCAGCCCAGTAAAGCCTATGACCCAGTCCCGGCTGATGGGGCCGACTCTGTAGCTCTGGATGTACAGCTTAGCTGGACACCGGGTTTCGGCGCGAAATTGCACACCGTATTTTTCGGGGACAATTTTGAAGAAGTCAACAACGCCGCCGTAGGACTTCCACAGGGAACTGCAACCTATAACCCAGGCCCGCTTGAATTGGCTAAGACTTACTACTGGCGTGTCGACGAGTTTGATATTGTCGAAACGCACAAAGGTGAGGTCTGGAGCTTTACTACTGAAGGCGCT
>JAUXBJ010000398.1 GCA_030619425.1 bacterium | reverse complement strand
ACTGGTCGGATCAATTGCCGACATCAACTTCCTGGTATCCGACGACCGTACGTTGGAGTGCCAGTACGTACCGGTCAGATTCTTTTGGATGGACTGCGGTGACAACGGTTTCTCCGGTCGGTTGGGTGACACCCTTTGGATTTCGCGCAAGGTGTACACGTTCGAGAACCAGAACATCACCGATGTCAATTACGGTTTCCCCGGGTACTTCGGTGCTCCCGATGAATGTCTATTGGGTGGTGATCCGGACAAGCCGACGCCGCTTCGTTGTGTCGACTTCACCAACGGCGGCGTGGACATCATCTGCGCCGACTCGATCGACGCCCGCGGCGACATTAACCTCAACGGTGTTGCCTACGAGGTCTCCGACGCGGTTGTATTCAGCAACTACTTTGTCTACGGACTGCCGGTATTCACGGTCAACCTGGATGGACAGATAGCGGCCACCGACGTCAACGCCGATGGTGTGACGCTGTCCGTAGCCGACCTGGTCTACCTGATCCGGGTCATTGTCGGGGATTCACCCGCCATGCCGAAACTGGCTCCGGGGCAGACGCCTAAAGCACAGTTAGCCGTAAGAAACGGAGTGCTATCGGTGAGCGCTTCCGACTATCGCATCGGCGCCATCAGCCTGATCCTTGACGGTGAGGCGGAACCGAGACTGCACGAGAATGCCTCGGCTATGGAGATGCGTTACTCCTTCGACGGCGAGCGGACGCGAGTGCTGATCTACAATATGAACGGCAAAGCCTTCCTTGAGACCGGCCCGGTGCTATATCTCGGTGGTGATGTCGAGGTTAAGAGTCTCGACGTGGGTGGCTATGACGGTTTCACCCTCGTGAGCAAGCTCAACGAATTGCCGGAAGACTTCCACCTGTCTCAGAACTATCCGAACCCGTTCAATCCGTCTACGACTTTCGAGTTCGCCTTGCCGGTGGCCTCGGAATGGAAGCTGGTCATCTACAATGTCCTCGGACAATCGGTTCGGACCTGGACAGGCGAAAGTGACGCCGGTTACGTGAGGGTCGATTGGGATGCATCCGCGTATGCCTCGGGTGTGTACTTCTACCGTCTGAAAGCCAGCGACTTCAGTTCGACCAAGAAGATGGTTCTGCTCAAATAGACTACGTGACCGGCACTCAAGTGTCGGTTGCCACATGACACATTGACGAAGCCCCGCGCTGGATGCGGGGCTTTGTCGTGGGAGTTTTCGTCGCCGGCAGGATCGCGGGGATCCTGCCCTACCAGCTAACCAGTGGTGTCGGGCGTCTCTGCCCGACGCCTTGCTCTGTGTATACAGAAGCCGTCAGGCGGTGACACCTGACGGCGCCTGTTTGTTACGCGCCGACCTCTTCGGCCAGTTGGTAGCGCTTGTAGATTCGAGCGTAATGACCCTCACGCGCAATCAATTCGTGGTGCCGGCCGGAATCGACCACGCGACCTTCATCGAGCACGAAGATGTTGTCCGTACGCTCGAGCGTGTCCGGGCGATGAGTGATCAGTATCGCCGTCATGCCGGGCATCACCTCGTGCAACTTCTCCCACAGAGCCGTCTCAGTACGAGAGTCGAGCGCCGAGGTGCAGTCGTCCAGTATCAGGATCTTCGGTTTCCCGACCAGCGCCCGCGCCAATGCCAGCCGCTGTTTCTGGCCACCGGAGATCGACATGCCGCGCGTTCCGATCGCTGTGTCCAACCCTTTCGGGAAAGTCGCAATTTCGTCCTTCAACTGAGCGACGTCGACCGCCCAGTCCAACAGCGCGTCGGAGATACCTTCGCGTCCGAACAGTATGTTGTTGCGCAGGGTGTCGGAGAACAGCGCCGGTTCCTGCGGCACGTAGCCGATGCTGCGGCGCAGATCCTCCAGCTTGAACTGCTTCAGGTCCACGCCGTCAAGTTTGACCACGCCACCGGTGGGGTCGACCAACCGGGGGATCATGTTGATCAACCAACTCTTGCCGGAACCGACTCGCCCCACGACCGCTACCGTCTGACCGGCCTCAATGTCGAGCGAAACGTCATCGATGATAGCACGCTCAACGTCCGGGAAACGAAACCTGACATTTTCAAAAGTAAGCTGTCCGGCCACGTTTCCGTTGGAGTTGTGCCGACCGTTGTCGGGTACCATGGGCGTCACCTTTTCCAACTCCACCAGCCGGTTGATCGACACCGCCGACTGGCGCGACTTGACCAGAAACTGGCCGATGTCAAACATCGGGAAGATCAGGTACACGGTGTAGTATATGAAGGCGCCCAGCTTCCCAATGGACAGGTTGCTGTTTATGGCCATGTAGCCGCCGCCGACCAGGACGATAATGATGCCGAGTTGCCAGATGTAGAAGTACATCGACTCCACCACCGTCATGGCCTTGATGGTCGATATCTCGGCGTCACGACGATCCTGAACAGCAGCTTCGAAACTTCTTTTCTGCGACGGTTCCTTGACGTACGCTTTGACCACCCTGATGCCGGAGAAGCAGGCTTCCATGACATCGTTGAAGCGCGAGATGCGCGTTTGCAAGTACTCGTATCGTTTATCCAGCACCGACGCACTCAGGAAGAAAACCACTATCAAAATCGGTAGCGGCCCGGCCGTCCACAGCGTCAGGGT
>JAUXBJ010000140.1 GCA_030619425.1 bacterium | reverse complement strand
GATCAACCGCCGTTTCATTACCGGTGATCTCACCGCTGGGCTTCCTCTGATGCTGGACAGAGTCGAAAGCGCCCTGCGACTGGCCGTGAGTCTGTCCGGTGTCGCTGACGCAGAAAGCTCTGCTGCCGAGAACTGAGCGGCGAACAGCGACGATCAGACCCTACGATAATGCTGACGAACTGTGGGCGGCGTATGTCCACATGCGCCGCATGTATTGTCACAGTTGATCTGCCGGGTGCGGCTTGGCACTACGCGGAAATGGGTTCGTTTTGCGAAAAACAATCTTCACTTAATAGCATCCATGGTGATCCCGAGGCCTGCATGAGTCGGACGTGATTCAGGAGCCGGTAGACGGCGGTCTGTTTTGTGCTGGTGGCCATGGGCTTGTCCTTTATTGACCGTAGTACAGGCGCATTCTGGGTTGAGTTGGTGGTGTTTTTGTAGGTGGAAAGGGGTTCGCGTCGGTGCAAAAACTGGTTGAATAGCTGTCCAGATGTTGTATATAATGACCTTGGTGATGTTGTATTGCGAAGGCAGGTCCGAGTGAAAGGCGAGCATTGAACCCAGACCAAGAACAGCTGTTCCCGGAACTGAACACGGCACGTTACGGTGATAAACGTCTCCGCCAAAACCTGTTCCTTCCCAAGTACCTCAAGGGGCGAGCGAATGACTTCCGGCTAAGAGACGAGGCTCAGGAACGAGCATACAAGATAATGGTGAGATGGGCTGACCTAGAATCCAGCGGGAAACTCCTAAAGAAGAAGGAAACGGCGCTGGAAGGGGAGTTCTTGACCGAGGTCTTCGGGCAGGCTCTGGGCTATACTCTCTTCTCGGAAAATGAAAAAGCCTGGAATGTTGAACCGAAGTTCTCCGTAAACGGCGGCATAGCCGACGCCGCGATCGGGTTGTTCGAAGAAAGTGACAAGCGACCGCCTCAAGCGATAATCGAACTAAAGGGGCCGACCTCAAACCTTGATCGTGACCGGGCCAGAGGCCGCACGCCGGTTCAACAATGCTGGGACTACCTCAATGCCCAGCCGGAATGCCCTTGGGGTATCGTCTGCAACTATGTGAGCTTTCGCCTCTATCATCGGAGCCAGTCATCCCGAACCTATCAGCTTTTTGTTTTGCAGGACCTTCGCAGGGAAGAGGTCTTCCGCGAGTTCTACTGTCTGTTCGAAAAGGAAGGGCTTCTCCCGGCCACCCCCGGCGCAAAACCGCGCGCTGAGGTTCTGCTGGAAAAAACAGGAGAGCAACAGCGGGTGGTCGGGGACGAGCTGTACCAGAGCTACCACCGCAACCGCATCGAGATGATCCACCACCTCACAGGCCCGCCACACGATAAGCCGCTGGAGAAGGGTATCCATATCGCTCAGAAGCTCCTTGACCGCGTCATCTTCGTCGCCTTCTGTGAAGATCGCGGCTTACTGCCGGACAACCTGATTCACAGGGCTTACAGTGAATTCCGCTCGTTCGACCGTGTCACCAATCCGCGATGGCAGAACTTCCTGGGCCTGTTTCGCTGCGTTGATGAAGGGGACAAACAGCGCGGGATATCTCCGTACAACGGCGGGCTGTTTCGTAAGGATGACGAGGTTGACAATCTGCAACTGGACGACAAATGGACCGGTTTCTTCGAGAACATTGCTAAGTATGACTTTCGTGATGAGGTCAGTGTCGATGTTCTGGGTCACTTCTTTGAAAAATCTGTCAGCGACATCGGACAAATACGGCTTGGTGGGCTGTTTGGTGAGAAGATCGAAGACGATGACAAACCGAAAATGCTCAAATCAGCCGAACGAAAGCGGTCGGGCATTTATTACACGCCTCCTGAGTTTACCGACTTCATCGCGTTTAATGTCATCGGTAGACTGGTGGACCAACGGTTTGCAGACATTGCGAGTCGGCATGGAATAGACGCCAAGACTCTCTGGACCACCAAGCCGAACGCCGGTCGGGCCAAATACTGGCGGGAATGTCTCGATGCCTTGCGCCGAATCAGAATCGTCGACCCCGCCTGCGGCAGCGGAGCGTTTCTCATCAGTGCCTACGATCTACTGGCCGACAAGTATCAGGACGTGGTCGATCAACTCATCTTCCATGAGAGTCACAAGACCGAGGCACTAACAGAAGGAATTCCCGACTACATTCTCTCCGACAATCTTTTCGGCGTCGACCTGTCGCCCGAGGCAGTCGAGATCACGCAGCTTGCTCTCTGGATTCGCTCCGCCCGCCCCGGCCGGACACTGTCAGACTTGTCGCGCAACATCGTTTGCGGGAACAGTCTCGTGAGCGACCAGGAGGTGCATCCGCGCGCCATGGAGTGGGAAGAAACTTTTCCGGATGTTTTCGACGGAGACAATCCCGGATTTGACGGTGTGATTGGAAACCCACCTTGGGAGAGAATGAAACTGCAGGAAAGGGAGTTCTTTGATGCTGCAAGCCCTGAGATTGCTTCAGCCGTCAATGCCGCCACTCGACGAAAACTGATCGCCGAACTCAAGAAAAGTAACCCAGAGTTGCATGAACGTTATACCGAGGCGAAGACGACGGCTGAACGGACGCTTGCCTATGTTCGCAAATCTGGTCGATTCCCGCTCACTGGCAAAGGGGACATAAACACCTATGCGACATTCGCGGAACTCGCGCACAGTATCGTTGCTGCGGATGGCCGTGTGGGGCTGCTGGTCCCCTCCGGTATAGCAACGGATCACACGTACAAGGAGTTCTTTGCGGAACTGACCGGCTCGAAGTCACTGATAGGTCTTTACGATTTCGAAAACAAAGCTCCCATATTTCCTGATGTCCATCGGTCTCTCAAGTTCTCAGTCCTGCTCTTCGGAGGAGCAGAGACCCAATCCGACTCAGCCGACTTCGTCTTCTTTGCTCACCGGATGGAAGAACTGAAGGACAAGCAGCGGCACATTGCGCTTTCGGTAGACGACATCAAGCTGCTGAACCCGAACACCAGGACATGTCCCATCTTCCGCTCGCAGCGGGATGCGGAGTTGACCAAGGCGGTCTACCGGCGGGTGCCCATACTTGTCGACCAGAACCGCAGAGAAGGCGGCAACCCGTGGGGGATCAAGTTCCTTCGAATGTTCGATCAAACCAACGATGCCGAACTGTTCAAGACCGGCGAAGAACTCAAAAAGGCGCGGTTCAAGCGAGACGGCAGCGTCTGGAAGAAAGGGAAGAAGACCTTCCTGCCTCTGTACGAAGCTAAGATGGTACAGATGTACGACCACCGAGCAGCCGGCGTGGTGATTGACCCGGACAACTGGATGCGCCAGGGGCAGACGCGCACCACTGTGCAGGTAGAACATCAGAATCCTGAGTTCACCGCCGAACCTCGCTGGTGGGTGGATGGCGCTGAAGTATCAGAGAGCAACTCACAATTCCCGGTTCCGTCGTTTCTGGGTTTCAAGGATATCACCAGTGCCACGAACCAACGAACCATGATTGCCTCCATGATTCCGTGGTCGGCTGTCACTAACCACTTCCCTTTGATCCTCACCCATCAATCCCGACGTCAGGAACTATGCCTCCTCGCAAACTTGAACTCGTTCGTGCTTGATTTCGTCGTGCGTCAGAAAGTAGGAGCCGTGACGCTCAATTTCTTCATCGTTGAACAATTCCCGATCTTTGGTCCCGACTTCTACCAGGGCAAGTGTCCTTGGAATCGGCGCACGACCTTGGAGAAGTGGATATCGGATCGAGTTCTCAAACTCACCTGTACCAGCAATGACATGAAACCGCTGGCCACGGCGGCTGGCTTTGACCCGGCGGTGCATCCGTGGAAGCCGGCCGAACGAGCCGACCTCATGGCCCAACTCGATGCGGCCTACTTTCTGCTATACGGCATCGAGCGTGACGACGTAGAGTACATCCTGTCCACATTTCAAGGAGTGGCAAAAGAGGATGAAGGCATGTTCGGCGGCTCCGGCACCCTCGACCGCATCCTAGACCACTACGACCGGCTACTTGAGACGAGCGGCAGGAAATAGGCCGGCCGAGCCTGCACATCGCTTCCCCCCGCCAAAAAAACTTGCTCCTCGGTCTGAATAACCCCCAAATTGTCTGGTATGACGGTTGAAGGGAAAACAGAGACGATGGAAACGGATGTAGCGTTGGTCATGGATATCAGAGACGGCAATAAGAAAGCCCTCGGCAAACTGGTCGAACGGCACAAGAAGTCGGCTTTCCGTATAGCCTTAGGGCTGGTCGGCAACAAGGATGACGCCTTCGATATTTCGCAGGAGGCGTTTCTGAGGGTCTATCGATCGGCCAACACCTACGACGAAAGGCAGCCGTTTGGCCCTTGGTTTTACACGATTATCGCCAATCTCAGCCGCACCTGGCTCAGGCGGCGGTCGCGCCGGGACAACAAAATGGTTGATGTCGACGATGTTCCCTGGTTGTTAGTCGATGAACGCACCCCCGAGCAGGCCATTATCAAGAAAGAGACGGTGGCCATTCTGCGACAGGCGCTCAAGGAACTTCCGTTTGACGACCGGGAGATAATCACGCTGCAACATTTCCGCAACATGTCTTACGATGAAATCGCGCAACTTCTGGGAATACCAAAAGGAACGGTGATGTCGCGACTTTATTATGCCCGAAAGAAACTGGCTACCCTAATGAGGCTAAGAAATGGCGAGAGATAGACGCGAACTGCTGGCCGGCTATGTTGACGGCGAGTTGTCGGACAACGAACGGCAGGCTTTTGAGGCTCAACTGGCCCAGGACCCGGAGTTGAGAGCTGAGTTGGCGGAATTCCGTAAACTTCAGGAGGTCACCGGTATGGTGCGATATGCGGATCTTCCCGACGAAGTCTGGGAAAACTACTGGCACTCAATCTACCGGAAAATGGAACGCGGCATCGGCTGGATATTCTTGTCGATCGGCGCTATACTGCTTCTCTGCTTCGGCACTTACGAGTTGTTCAGCGAACTGTATGTTAATCCTGATGCCCCGCTTTGGCTCAAGGTCGGAGTGACGGCCGGTGCTGTCGGCCTCATCTTTCTGCTTGTGTCGTACGGACGGGAACGGTTATTTGCCTACAATCGGGATCGTTACAAAGAGGTAACCAAATGATCGTCACAAGTTGTGAGAACATCGCCGGCAAAAGAATTGTCAGGACAGTAGGTCTGGTCAGAGGAAACACCATACGCGCGCGGCATGTCGGCCGTGACATCGGGGCCATGTTAAGAGGCATCGTGGGAGGAGAAATCAAAGAATATACGAAGCTAATGGCCGAGTCTAGGGAACAGGCGTACGATCGAATGATTGCAGACGCCGAATCTCAGGGCGCCAACGCCATAATAATGACACGCTACTCCACTTCGGCGGTGATGTCGGGTGCGGCGGAGTTGTTGGCTTACGGTACAGCGGTGGTTGTCGAAGAAGCTTAGGTCTCTCCACATTCTGAAGACCGTCAGACAGCTAAGTGATATTGGGTGCCGTCAGGTGTCTCGGCCTGACGCAGGCAAGCCTGTCTTTTGTGCTTCGCACGCCATGCACCTCGTCCTGAGCGGAGTCGAAGGGCGCGTTAGATTGACCGGTTCGAGCCGTCGGGCAGAGACGCCCGACACCACGAGCTATAATTGAATCATCACAACCTTGATTTGCCATCCTGATTCCGTTTATTCGTGGTGTGGTTAAGTCACGTCATATTTTGCATAGTGCAGTCGGCAAGTTTCTGCCTTCGCGGCCCTTCATCTACATAACTCTCGTCTATTTGCTAGGGCTTTTGTTCTTTGCCCTCATGCGCCTGCTTCTCCTGGCGAACTTCACGCAGTTGATCGAGCATGAACCTCTGATGGAGATATTCACGGCGTTTGCTATCGGAGTGCGCTTTGATCAGATCGTTGTACTGTACATTCTGCTGCCGCTTCTTTTGGTGATTCCATGGACGGGCCTTCGCCGCAGCCTCATGCGGTG
>JAUXBJ010000348.1 GCA_030619425.1 bacterium | reverse complement strand
CCAGATTGAGTGCGCCGGGATTACATGACTAATAAAGAACTCGTTGATGCCGTCCGGTTCTTCGGGGTACAGATCCAGAAACAGATACTCCCCCAGTTTCACGAGATGAGCCTCAAACTGTCCCGGCTGTTTGCCCTTTTCGTTGACGGTCATACGGTAGGCTTTTCCATCAGCCTGCTCAAACACCCATGATTCCCCCTCACTGGGATCGCTGCCCCAGGTGCCCAGAAGCGCTTCATCGAAAATCACCTCGTTCTCTGTGTACAAAGGATGTATCGACACTACCAAACATCCTTGGGCCAGAAGGGCCGCGGCGAGAATGATTACAAATGCAAATCGACGCATGATCATACTCCTTTCTTCTGATTAAGACAGGGATTGTAAGTCTCTATCAGGCTCTCGGTCAGTTTCTTTCGATCAGCCCGTGACGAACCCGGCATACTGCACACTGCAACGTACAATTGCTCCGGGGAGCCGGCGCACGAACGCAGTTTCTTCTCACGCTGTTTCATCCACGGGTAACTCCGCCAACGCGCGAAACTGCGAGCCTCACCGCAGTAATCGAAGGTGAAAGTGTCAGGTCCCAACATGTTTTCATTCTTGTGAAGGATGGCAACAACGCCGGCCTCGTGCGAAGGGGTCCATTCATCCAGCCGGAAGGGTCCTTCGATCTTTACAGCAAGCTCCTGTTCGAGTTTCTCCCACGGCACCGGCACCCCTTCGGTTCTGACCAACAACACCGGCTCCGAGTCATCAGAGGTCGCGACGGGGTCATCCAAGATTCGCCAGCCACCAAAGACCAGCATGACACCCGCCGCCACACCGGCCAGTGGCGTCAGGAACGTCCGCCATCTCTGTGGGGAACTTGGACGATCAGGTTCTTGACCCCGAGCCTCTTCGGCTCGAACCTGCCTGAGAACCTGATCGGAGAAATCCGCGGGTAACGGTCTTGGACTGTCTTTGTCGGCTAGCTTTTGAATGATAGCGCCTGAACGTTTCAGGTCGGCCAGTTCCTGTGCGCATTCCCGGCAGGTTCCCAGATGCGTCAACAGTTCCGGCTGCAAATCCGATGGCAGATCGCCACCAACGTACAGGGCCAACTGTTTTCTTGCTTTGGAACAACTCATATCGTGTAATCTCCATTGAGGTCCGGGTAGATTTCAAGCAGCGCGGTTTTGATTTTCTGACGAGCGTTGGACAGGTGGACACGCACCGTGTTTTCGCTGCATTTTACTATTGTCGATATCTCCGATGTATTGAAACCCTCAAGGTCGCGCAGAACGAACACTTTTCGCTGCGAAGGGGACAGGTCAATGGTCAACTGTTCGATTGTTCCCATCAGCTCCCGACGCTCAGTATCGACGTCGGGACCGGCCGACACTTCGTCGGGCGTCGATTCAGCCCGTGAATTGGTCGAACTGATCTTGCGATGACGCGCTTCCCGACGGTGGTGGTCGATTGACAGGTTGACTGCAATACGATAAACCCAACTGCTGAACGAATATCTGGGATCATACTGATGAATAGACTGGTAGAGCCGGACGAACACTTCCTGGGCAATATCCTGAGCTTCATCGGCGTTCCCCACGATCCGGTAGGCAATTGAGCAGATTCTCGAGCTGTGCAACTGGACAAAATGCTTGAAGGCTATCGGATCGCCGGATCGCAGTCTTGCGATCAGGTCCTCAGACATTTCCGGAGTTGTATTGGTCATCTGATCCGTCGCTATATCGCCGCCGACCGGCATTTCAAGGCCCAATGTAATCATTTCATGATACTCCGTTGCCCCTTAATACGAAAGTAAGGAAAGAATCATTTAGGCTGGAGTTTGAATGACGCTGCTGATCGACCCCTAACGACCCAACAGGTAACGTCTTGGGCCAGGACCAAACTAACGCCCCCAGAGGAGCTTACCCTTGTTAACGCTACGTCTTGCGCTCTTTTTTCTTGGCGGCGGGGAAAAGGATGTTGTTCAAGATGAGGCGATATCCCGGCGAATGTTTGTGCAGCACCAGTTCGGTCGGTGGATCATGGACCAGGTGGCGGTAATCCTCCGGATCGTGACCGGACAGAAAAGTGAAAGTCCCCCGCCCCAGGTTGCCGTGAATATAGCGCACTTCGTCAAAATTGTCCGGCTGGCCCAGTACGATCACGAACTTCTTCAACAGCGACTTACGAAAGCCGGTGGTCTGCCCGAGAAAGCCGTTGACAGTGTTGGTGTGGCATTGCGTCAGCATGGTCGGCACCGGGTCAAGCTTGGCGGCGGAGTCAAAGAGATAGAAGTAGTCCTGACGTTCATCGAGAAAGCGCACCAACCTGTCCGGATAGGTATCGATGTCGGAGTGGCTGTACACCATCGCATCTAACTCCAGTCGGAAATTCTCAAAGGCGAAAGTGCGTGTGAAATCAAGGGCTGCTTGAGCACCGGGATCGATCGGGTCGCCGTCGATCTGACGCGGCACGATATCCAACCCCTCGGCAGCGAGAGCGATATCGATCGTCTCCGGCGCGGAACACATCGAGAAAAAGAACCCACCGCGACGCACGTAATCGTACACTGTCCTGGCCACATCAAGCTTCATCTGAGATACTTTGCTATAGCCCAACTTCCGAGCCATTTCCTCGTTGCTTCGCACCGTTGCCTGATACCAAAGCTGATTGCGAAACGCGCCGTAGAACTTGCCGTACTGGCCGGTAAAATCTTCGTGGTGACAGTGCAGCCAGTCGTACTCTTCGAGCGCCCCGGCCAGCAGGTCTTCATCGTAGACGTTGTCGTACTTGATTTCGGCGTAGGTCAAGGCGAGCGTCACGGCGTCATCCCAGGGTTCGTTGGTGGGGGGAGAGTAAACGGCGATAACGGGCGCTTTCTCAAGCTCGACCCGCTCCATATTCTCAACCTCGATCTGACGATAGATATCCGCCACCTGCCCGGAAGTTATTCGCTCAGCCGAGACACCCATAAGCAGACACAGGTCACTCATCTCCGTAGCGTCATCGATCAGGAACGACCCGCCGCGATAGTTGAGCAACCACTCGGCATGGTAGCCTTTGTCCAGGGCGCGGAAACAAACGCCGTACGCCTTGAGATGATCGGTCTGACTGTCATCCATCGGAATCAACAGCGACGCGGCGTGCAACGGCGCCGTCATAGACAGTACCAGTATGAGTACAATTGTTCTAATCATCTATCATTACCACATGCTGTCATTCAACGAGCGCGCGAAGCGCGAAAAAACAGGCTTGCCTGTGTCACCCTGAGCGGAGGCGAAGGGTCACAAACGTCTTGCTGGGTACGTCATACTTCGACTCCGCTCAGCATGACGGTGCGCCCAGCGTGAGCAACACGACTTGTCCGTGTCATTCCCGCGAAGGCGGGAATCCATCTTCCTCTTGTAGGTCAGGATCCCTGTGGTCCTGACTGGTGCTGTCACGCGACCCCGCGTGACGGCTCTT
>JAUXBJ010000286.1 GCA_030619425.1 bacterium | reverse complement strand
TAAGACCGGCAAGTCATGAGCAAGAAGTCGGAACCCGCAAGGGGGTTCCGACCTACTGCTCGGAGTTGGTGTCAATCTCTTTCGCCGGCTGCTCGAAATAGCGCAGGTCCATCTGGTAATAGCGTGAAGGTCCGTCGGGGTTCTGGGGGTCGGTGATGTCGATAGGCGCGGCCTCGGGATGGTCGCCGGGTGTGGGGGAGACTTTGCTCACCACACCATAGCTGGTCGGATAGTAGGTCGCCGTCAGAACGTGGTCCCAACTGCGGGCTTCCGCCGGCAGCGCATCGTTGGCCCGTCCCTCCATACGAAACTCATGGATCCCCTGCGGCTTCCAATAGACCCGAGTCACGTAGATCGGAAAGTACGAATCGTTGGTTGAGGCATACCCACCCAGGCCGGCCAGGGTGTAGTATGGAAATTGCGACCCGCCCCCTTCTTCCTCGTCGATCTGCACCAGGGCGATGTTTGGCCCGGTGGTTCCGCTCAACTGTACGTAGCACTTCCCCTCCAGCACAATGTAGCCATCGGCAGGGGTCCCGATTTCAAGCGTCACCAAATCGGTCATCTCCATAGTGACCAGAGTGACCGGGCTGACCCTGATGTATGTCACATAGCCTGTCTCATTCAGAATCTCCCCGCTGCTCACGGATGCATAGGGCAGAGTCACGCTTTCGTTACCGACCAGGTCGCCACGCAAGGCTATACCGATCTCGCCGTCAGTCCGGGTCAGCACGAACTGCCCGCCGGAATCGGCATCGGCCTGCAAACGAATCTGCTCCTGTCCCAACTCATCATAGAGCGACAAACGTCGTTCATCGGCGAACGTCCCGATTGCCAGCGTGTCGTTGCTGTCGGTAACGAACAGATCGCGGGTGACCAGCGCGTACGGCACGACCCCGAGGAGAGTGCGCGTGTTGATCACTTCGCCGTCCGTCGTCAACTCCAGATAGCGCGGGCTCCCATCAGTGAAAAGATCGCGAGGGAAACTGTTTAGCGATCCCATCAGGTGGCTGAACAAACCATCGCTCGTAGTCACTATTGTCGTCTCGGCCCAGAGCGGCAGGCCGCCGAGAGAATCATCGTAGATCGCGAACTGTAGCTCATAGGAAGCATTTGCGACCGGACTGCCTCCGGCTCCTGTCAGTCGCCCCTGGTAATTGATCACCATCGGTGCGGCCAGGACCTGAGGTATCATCAATATCAATATCACAATCGGTCCCGCCAGAGCGGCTCGACGCGTAGTGGTGGCAAGTAGCATTCTCATCCTCACTTGAGTGGTACGAAACGGCATGAAAATCCCATCTTAGGCAATATCGTCAAATGCCGGCATTTTTGCAATGGCTTTAGCTCCGTTCGTAGCGGATCCATCTGACGCCTGTGAAAAGTACGAGGCAACCCCGTGGGTCGTGTCACAAATCTCTTGCGGCCCGGGGCCAATGCTATGAACCCGTTTGCAGGAAAGTGATCAATACTTGAACAGTTGTGACGTTGAAGTGCTTAGGTGTGTTGGACAATTCGTTGCGGGGCAACATGGTAGCTTGACGGCCCGGAATTTGCTTGCTTTCTCACCGGAAGAGTGTGTTTAGGTCGTAATAGTAATTGAGGTCCCGACATGATAAAAGCTACCATTGGATTGATAATAGCCGCCGTAGTTTTGACGGCATCACCTTTGGGTGCTTTTCCAACCGTTCATTTATCTGAGAATATCCAGCAGGATTGGACGTTTTCATTGGACGGGCATGAATACATGTATGCTTCGATCGTCGATTTCGCCTATTCAGACCCTGATGGTTTGAACGACATTCCCACCAATAACGATGACCAGTCTGTCCCGGGCCGGATCGATTGGGGCCATACGACGCCCGCAACGCTGCCGATTCCATCCGATGAGGTTCTGCGGGCGCGACTGTACATTACGGGCGCCTGGATCGGCAGTGACGGCAGCGAGATTAGTATCGAAGGGCTTCTGGGCTGGAACTCGGAGATACAGAGCTTTGACGGCAGCGAGATCAAGTGGCTCAGTGAGGTGAACCCTGATGTCAATTGGATTGACGGCGCCGTCAACGTGAATCTTGACGCCGGCGATGGTTTCCTGCGGGTAGACCAGGCGGTGTTTATGATGGACTATGAGGATGATGTCTCATCCATTCCGGAACCGGCCACGTTAGCTTTGGTGGCGCTGGGTCTAATCGGTATCGCACTTTTGCGTCGTAGACGGTCGATAAAGTCGACTATCTGATTGTTCTAACGACGATCGTCGAAAATTCGGGACCGGCAGTGATGCCGGTCTTTTTTCATCTGCTTTTGGTGGGATATGCAGGGACATGCATAGAAAGAGCAACGAAGCAACAGTTTCTGTGTGGGTTGTATCTGGATGTTTTCGTAAGTCGCTGCCTAACAGTACCTCCGGTTCCGGTAGGACATTTGCTTACAAGTCTGTCAGGATAAACAATAGGACAGGCGGCTTGAATATGAATATGAACATTCGAAAAATCACGATGATGCTGAGCTTGGTCTTTGCCCTGATAGTGACCTCTACGTCGGTATCGGCGCTCCCCAGTGCTTACCTCGGCGGCGGCAGTGACGTCGAGACCTGGAACAACTGGCCCGGCGGCAACATGGACTATACATCCGGCCAGACGTTTGCCGATTACTACGGGGCTGCTCCGCTGACCGATGATCAGCCCGATCAATCGGTTTCCGCTGTTCCGGAACCGGCGACTATCGCGCTTCTGACTTTGGGATTAGCGGGACTTGGCCTTCTCCGGCGTCGACAGGCTTAGCCTGTTTCGTAGCTTTTGTTTTCAATCCATCTCAATGAAGATCCAAAACCGGCGTCAAGCCGGTTTTTTTTTGTGTGGGAGACACTACGCTCAATGCCTCGGCAGTTTTGCTCTGCGGCGAGCACAATGCAAAGGGGGTGTCAAGGGGAGGTCGGTTGAGGTTAGGACAATCTCGGTCCTGGCTGATGAGACTCCTCTAGCAAGGGTGCTCCCTTGCAGAGGCAAACCACACGAATCGACCGTTCACTAACGTGTACAGCGAGGCATGAGTCTTCTCCCAAACCAGGAACTCCGGCAGGCCATCCGAATTCAGATCGAAAGAACAACTGATGGTGAACACCCAAGGTCCCTTTCTCACATCGATTACCGGGGTCCAGGACCAATGATTGTCGCTCCTTGTCATAAGGTAGACCGCCTGCCAGCGCCCAATGTATTCACATTGTCCTCCGTGGGCAGTAGCAAACAACGTATCCTGGTTGGCGTTGTCGTTCGGGACAAAGTAGTCGAAATGGACATTTGCGATTTCAGGCATGCACTCGGGGCTGGGCGGAATGTCAGCGAATATCTTCCCAATAGAATCCTGAAATGCTTTGATATGTTCGCCGGACATATTCACTTGTTCGTAGGATCGGAATGACCGAGGAGGTTCGACACCTTCTCTGAGAATCAGAGTCGCCTCATGCCAGCCCGGGAGCGGAAAGGCACTGTCCGAGGGTGTTATCTCGCACACTGACCAGGAATTGCAGTCGTCGCGATAGTAGCCGGCGGATGCGGTTACGCCACGTCCCATGCCCTCTCTCCAGACAATTGTGACCGTATCAGCTATCAGTTGCTTCTGACAGTCTGGCAGGAGGCTGTCGGCAATGGGGTGATATCCGTGGCCACCGCGCCCCGCTAGGTCGCGAAACATCTTCTGATTGTCGCGATAGTCTTCGCCACATAGGGCAGGGTCACAGTGAAGAAGACTGTCGTCGAGCAGTTGGGCGAACTCCGCTAAATCCTGATCGAAAAGAGCCCGCAATCTCTCAACCTCCGGCGGCGTGTAAGTGGTGTCGATATTGCTAACCACAAACGCCCACACAAGCGCAGCCCACAGCAAAGTGATTCCCATAGGTTCATATCCTCATTGTTTCAGCAAATCCAGTCACATCATACATCCCTTTGCTGATATAGGCAACCATTATAGCTTGGCTTAGCGATGGCTACCCTCAAAAGCGCTTGACAAGTATTGCCCCAGGATGTTACTTAGCAGAGTTAGATT
>JAUXBJ010000268.1 GCA_030619425.1 bacterium | reverse complement strand
CGCGGATAGCATCCAGCAGGTACGGCACCAGCAGACGGTTAACGGCAAAGCCCGGTGTGTCCTTGCACGACACCACAACCTTACCGACCTTTTCCCCGAACGCTTTGGCCGAATCAAAGGTAGCATCGCTAGTGACTACGGTCCTCACGACTTCGACCAGCTTCATCACCGGCACCGGGTTGAAGAAATGCAGCCCGCAGAACTGATCGGCGCGCTGGGTGACAGCGCCCATCTCGGTGATCGACAGCGACGAAGTGTTGGAGGCGAAGATAGCCTCTTTCTTCACGATGCCGTCAAGCGTCTTGTACAGTTTGGCTTTGTCGTCGAAGTTCTCGATGATCGCCTCGACGATCAGATCGCAGTCGGCCAGGTCCTTGGGATCGGTGGTGGGTTTGATTTTGTCGAGGATCGCTTTCTTGCCGGCCTCGTCAAGCTTGCCCTTGGAGACGGCGCGCGACAACGACTTGTCGATTCGGCCCATTCCCTTTTTCAGAAAATCGTCGTTGACTTCCATGGCCACGACATCAACGCCTGCCTTTGAGGACACTTCAGCGATACCTGAACCCATCAGCCCCAGCCCGCAGATGCCTACTTTCTTGATCTCCATCAGATCTCCCTTCTTATGAAATTGAAATTCTTGCTATTTCCTGTCGAGTCAACAAACGCGCGGTCGACCGAACGGCCCGGCCGCACGCTGTAGTAGCTATCATGCTGCTTATTGCTCTTGGGTATTCTCTCTCTTGCACGAATCTCGCCACGCTCTTAGAATGCGATAATCGAACGCAGCCCCTTTCCTGCTCTCAAGGTGTCCAGGGCATCGTTGATGTCATCGAGTGAAAATCTCGCCGTGACTAACTCCTTGACCTTGATCTTACCCAGACGACAAATCTCGATCAGCGGGGGGTAATCGACCGGGCGACAGCCGAGCGAGCCGACAATCTCCATCTCGTGGAACATGATCTTACCGGCGAAAATCGAAATGTTCTTGGCCGAGTAACCCAGCACGACTAATCTGCCGCCTACGCGGAGGCTGCTGAATGCGGTTTCAATTGTATTCGGGTTGCCGATTGCCTCGATAGCGATAGCGGCCCCGCCACCGGTCATCTTCTTTACAGTCTTGGGCCACTTCTCATCTTCCCTGGGGTTGATCGTAGTCACCGCGCCCAGTTTCCTGGCCCATTCGAGCTTCTCTTCGGAGATATCCACCGCAATCGCGGCGCCACCGACAGCCGCCACCATCTGTACCAGGTTTATCCCTACGCCACCGCATCCGACCACAACTACTGAATCACCCGGTTTGACCTGAGCGCGGTTGACGACAGCGTGGTACGGGGTCGAGATGGCATCGGCTATGATGCATCCCTCCTGAAGCGGAATCTCGTCCGGCAGATGGAATGTGTCCTTGGCCGGCGCCAGCAGATACTCGGCGAAGGCGCCATCGACGTTGTTGCCGAACATCACCATGTTTTCGCAGATGTTCTCACGGCCGGTACGGCAGGCGCGACAGTTTCCGCACGTCACCACGGCCGGCAGCAGGATGCGATCACCCTCTTTGAATCCTTTGACACCTTCGCCAAGCTCGGCCACGGTGCCGGAAGGTTCATGGCCCAGAATAATCGGCGGTTTCTTGAACGTCGGCACGCCATGATCGATGTAGCCGATGTCGGTGTGACAGACACCGCAGGCGGCTGTCTTGATCAGAAGCTGACCTGGTCCGGGAGTTGGGGTGGGGACTTCTTTTACTTCAAGCGGTTGGTTGGGACCGTTGAATATGGCTGCTTTCATGGGACACTCCTTTGTTCGCCACACTTATATGGAACTAAGATATGGATAAGACAATCCCGCTTGGTTGTCAAGTTAGTCGGCCAAATCAACATCAGGCGGCTTGCCGGTGGGGCGAGTGAAGATCATCACCGAGGCGTCGCTTTCGTCTTCGAAGCAGATCGTGCAGTCTTCGCATCCGAGTTCGCCGATCGGAATTGTCTTGACCTCAAACCCAAGCATCCGGTAATTCTCCAGCGCCTCCTGAAGGCGCGCCCCGGAGGCTGTGAACTGTTGCGTCCAGCCTTCGGCCTTCAGTTTATCAATCAGATTTGATGTCATGTTTTTCGCTGTCAGTCATTCTCAGCGCAACTATTGATTCGAGTCGGTCAACCACCGATTTTCCATCTAATAACGTCAGGACCGGTCGCAAGTTAGCAATTTGATCAGTCTCAGAGAAGAACTTTCGGTCGGCGGGGAACTTTATGGCAGCATAGTTGTCTAAGAAGGTAATCTGAATTGACCGGGATTAAAGGTCCAAATAGTCGATAAACAGATTGACTTGAGCAGGATTTCTGCTAATTTGTAAGGAAATAGGCAAACTATCTCGATTCCACAGAAGGAGTATCATGGTGAAGAAGATTATGGTTTTTGGCTTGAGCGCCCTGCTATTGGTGGCGTTTGTCTCGTCCTCGGCGCTGGCCGGGGAAGGCTGTGGCGCGCATAAGGTATCGGCTGAAAAATCCAGGGCGACACACGCCGGGTGCAAAGTCATGTCCCCCGAAGAGTGCGCCAAGCTCTGCGGCATGACCCCTGAACAATGCGCCAAAATGTGTGAAGGTCATGCGAACTGCGATTTCACCCGAATGTCCATCAAGGGTATGACCTGCGGCGGCTGCGAAACGACAGTCACCACGGCGCTCTCGTCGTTAGAAGGCGTTAATAGAGTCATCAAGGTCGACCACAAGGAAGGGTTCGCGCTGGTTTGTTGCGATCCGACCAAAGTCGAGGGCAAAGCGCTGACCTCCGCGGTGATCAACAAGGGCTATCAGGCTGAGATCATACCGGCTGTAGCCAAAACCTCAGATGCCCCTGCAAAGACTGAAGCGGCATCCGGCAAGATCGGTTGCAGTCCGACTTGCGCCAAGACCTGTGCCACTCTCCAGAAGACCACCGGTTGTCCAAGCAGCAAGACCAAAGTCAAGAAGTCCGACGAGGGCTGATTACTAACTACCCTTGCAGGCAATAACAGGGCGGGACAGAGGTCCCGCTCTTTTCTTGTTGGCCGGACAATCCGATACTAACAGGTCGTTGAAAAAGCTCCCTTTCTTGTCATTGCGAGCGACCAAAGGGAGCGCGGCAATCTCTCCCGTACTGTTACCAACGGAATTCAGATTGCCACCGTCGCCTAACCATTGGCCTTGCTATCGGCAGGCGGGTGTTGCTTATTGTCTGACGAACGGAACGAATGAAACGCGCTGGACGACCAATGAAACAGAACACGACATTATCCCGGATCATACACGCGCTACTCGCGGCCCTTGTACTGGTAGCTGTCACCGGCGGCGGATCGCTCCACGCCGCCAAGTACTCAGGCGACCCGTTTTCACTCGGGGTGGGAGCGCGAGGGCTGGCCATGGGTGGCGCGGTAGTGGCCGGACCGTTCGATGGCAGCGCCGCCTACTGGAATCCGGCCGGGATGAGTTTGCTGCACAATCGCCGGCTGATCGGGATGCACGCCGAAACTTTCGGGTCGCTGCTCAATCACGATTTTGTCGCCTACACCGACGGACGCAGCCGCGCCGGTTCGACCGTTCAGGCCTTTGGGTTTTACCTGTACTACCTCGGCGGCGGTGGCATCAAGATTACGCAATTGAACGAATTCGAGCGTCCGTACGTCGTGCGCGAGGAATCACACAGCGATATCCTGTTGTCGGCGGCCGTGGCGGGCAAACTCTGCGAGCGACTTTTCTACGGCCTGACCGGCAAGATCATCTATCGCGATATCGGCACCGAAACCGGCACCGGGCTGACCCTGGACGCCGGGATGCTGTACCAGTGGCGCCCGTTCCTGCGGCTGGGACTGATGGTAACCGACATAACCTCCGGCTTCATTCGTTACACCGGTAAAACGTTCGAGACCGGCGCTAACGTCGAGTCAATCTACCCAACCGTCAAGCCGGGGTTCCTGCTTGAGCATTCGCGTCGCGATTTCACGGGTCGTTTCGCTGCCGCGAGTGAGATCAAGTTCGAGAACCTGAGACATGCCTCCCAGTACTGGAGCGGTTCGCTTTCGCTGGATGCTCACTATGGTTGGGAATTGGGTTGGCGTGAGATGGTTTTTGGACGCGCCGGATTCGACATCGGCCGCTTCACAGCCGGCGGCGGGGTGAATGTCAAAAACCTCGCGATCGACTTCGCTTACCTGCATCACTCCGACCTCGATGCCACCTTCCGCCTCTCGGCGGAGTATCGGTGGTGAGCAGCAGGTCATTATCAGGTGCTGTCAGGCGACT
>JAUXBJ010000064.1 GCA_030619425.1 bacterium | reverse complement strand
TTTTTTGCAGCTCAATCTGTAGATTCTTCTTCTGTTCGAAAATATCCTTGTCATCCCGCTCAGGTTCTTCAATCATTTTTGTTTCTCCTATAATTAAAGATTAACTTTTTAGTAAGGAGGTTCTTTATAGGATACGCAAGGGTCTAAATCCAAGACAGCAAAACTACATACATCACACCAAGTGAGACCAGATTCAGAAAGGCCAGAAATCCTGTAACTTACCTTCAGTAAAACTACGGCCGACAAAATCATTCAACTTTTCAAAGAAGTTCTTCTCTCTCCCTGAAAAGGTGATGACACAATACTCGCTTGCGCCTGCTTTCTTCTGAATCCACTTCTTATCTGATTCGTCAATGGAGGCGGTGACACTGGCCTGGTATTCCAAATGGTCTCGGTCATATATGTGTGCCAGCATCATCTTAAGACCATCTGTCATTTTCTTGATTTCAATAATGACAATCCAAACGGGGAAATTATCAGGAGACTCAAGCTCCCGAAGTACCTTTGAAAGCAACTCGGTTTTAGTGTCCTTTTTCTTACTCATGAGCCACAATATAGAAAAGTGTTTCGCCTTCTACAAAGGAAAAACCGCCGTCTCCGGCGGTTTCAATAAATGGGATTTCGCAATCCCCTATGCCAAGGCGTCAAGGATTTTACGGGAAACATCTTTGATGCGCTGGATTGAGCTTATCAGTGTCTCTTTGTCGCCCTTGTAAAGCGGGATATAGTCGCTAAAGCCGCCCACGGGGCAGACGAGGACGTCTGCCGCCCACAGCATGAGAACTTTTTGTACACTCCCGGGTGACCGCGGCAATCCGCAATCGGCGTCCGCACCATCAACGTCACACAAAAATACCGTAGCACACAAAAAACTAATTGACAATGCCTCAACATCCGTGTTTATCGTGATCTATTAGCTGTCTTACCCAAGGAGACCACAATTGAACAGCACGGAACCATCGATTAGAGAAACGGATTTCTTCACTACCTCCGAACTGGCCCAGAAACTGAAGATGAATGTTCAGGTGATCACTCGCAAAGTCCAGGCCGGTGAAATCCAGGCCTACAAGATCGGCAAAGACTGGCGTATCCCGGAGCAATCGGTCCTGGACTGGCTGGAGAATCAATCCAACCGCAACGGCAAGCCGTCATCTCGGCGGTCGGTGTCGAAGCGCACGACCGCAAAACCGGCGGCGCCGACTTCGACGCACGAACCAAAACGGGAGTTTCTGCTTGAGTATATCCTGGCTCAGTTTGAACCGGATCGCGAGTACACAGAAAAGGAAGTTGATCGGATTATCGCTCGTTACCAGAACGATACTGATACGATCCGGCGCGAACTGGTGACCGCCAGGATGTTGACCGACACGGGGGGCCGCTATCGTCGTCTGGCAGGCTATCGACTGGCACCGGACGGCTGAGCCGACAGAAACCATAAAAAAGCCCTTCGTATCGCTGGGACACGAAGGGCAAAAACGATCCGGGTCTCAATCTTACATTTGCGGTTGGCCCCTCGGTGTGGGCGGCGGCGCCCCACTGGCGCCTCGCATTGATTGCAGGAATGGGTCGCCTTGGTTAATCTTGTACTCAGTGAATTTTTGAATCGCTTTGTCGATTTCACCGGCGTGGCTGGTTCTGGCTAGTACCATCACCAGCTTACGAAAGGCGTAGCTCGAGTTAGCATTGGCATTGAAAGCATCCCAGACCAGCTTCACTCCTTCCTCCACCATCGCCGAGTCCCCGATCCGTTGTCCCAATTGGACCTTGGTCAGTCCCAAATCCTGCCGATAGTAAAGGTTCTCGTTATTGGAGGCGCTAAAAGCAGCCAGGGTGTCGTGCATCATGTGCCAGAGTTGATCGGCGGCGGCGATGTCACCTTCCTTCTCATACAGATCCGCCAGGACCGCATGCGTCTGCCAGTACTCCGGATATACTTCGATCATCTTCTTCATCAACGCTATCGCCTTATCGCGTTTGTCCGACTCGAAATTGCCGGCCAGGGTGTCCAATCGGTACTGCTCCAACAGTTCGTCATAGACTCTGGACGCATTCGCGCCCATAGTGACAAACACGCCGGTGGCATTCTCCTCGCGATAGACTTTAGAGTCGGAGTAGCCGTCGTAACGATAGGTATTCATGAACAACTCGTAACCCTTTTCGGCGTCAATAAACCGAGGGGGTGGATCGTGACTGAGCTTGTACAGCATACCGACGGCGTGGACGCTGTCACGCAGGCGGAATGGAGATTCGGCATAGGGCGGCGAGCTGAAGTATATGGGTTGTCTAAACACGGTGTCCGTCTTGTTGACCACGATTTGGCTTCTCAGATAAATATGATCCACCATCATATCGGCTACACGCACAATTCGCCCGTCGTACCTTGAGGGCACGAGGTAAGTCATTCGCTTGCGCGCGGAATCATAGAACGGTTGGACGGGTCGAGGGTGTTCAACGCGGGATGCGTCCTCCGCCGGCTCCCACACGATCTGCTCGTCGGTCAGTGAGATAGGTACACCGTAGCGATTTTTCATCTGCTCCACGTACCAATCGGTGTTCAAGAGCGACAGGTTGACTACCCGTACGTCGAGACGGTATCCGTAAACCTCCTGGATACACCATAAGGGGAAGGTGTCGTTGTCTCCTGAAGTGAACAGGATGGCGTTCGGTTCGCAAGTATCCAGAATGTTGGCGGCGTAATTGTACGGGATATTATTGTCTGAGCGATCGCAGGCATGGTAGTTATGCGCCAAGGATACAATCGGCAGCAGCGCCAATATCGACGAGGCCATTACCACCGTGCGCATCCTGGACGGGTTGGCGGCGGCCAGCCTGTTCTTCAGCCACATGACGACCGCTGATATGCCGACTCCCATGGCAATACCGAAAAAGACGAAAGCCGGCGTGAAGAAATAGTCACGGTTGCGCACTTCCAGATAAGCGTCGCCGGTGTTGAAATTGTACTTGGTGCCGTCGGCGAAATTCATGTACAGAATCAGGCCGACGGAGCAGACTAAGAAGAGGGTGAAGAAGGGCAGACCGATCTCGAGCCGCTTGCGAATGGCCGTGATCATGCCGATCATCCCCAGCAGGAACCACGGTACGATAAACGACCAGCCGGTGCGTGAATACTGCTCTTCGAAATAGGACCAGAAGCCCATGTGGGCGTGACGTCCGAAGTGGTTGGCCCAACTGCCGCGTCGTTTGAACATCCGGTCCAGCATCGAAATCTGCTGATACTGTTTGCGATCGAGAAAATTCTCAAAAGTGCGCCAGTCGCGCGAGGGGTTGTTTTCGTCGATTCTTGGGTTCATTGACGACCTAATCGGAATGAAACCATGCACCGACATCCCCATGAACCCAATGAACACGATCACCAGGGCTGTTTTCCACTGCAAGTTCCAGCCGCGCTGTTTGGAGAGAACGCCCAGGATTGCCAAAACGACTAAAGCCACCACGGTCGCCTTCTCATAAGTCGTGAACTGAATCATCACCGAGCAGACCGAGGCGATGGCTATGACCAACGCCCAGTTGATCTTTTTGTACAACAGCAACAGGAGCACAGCGCCCATAAGGGCGGAAACCGCGTAGAAAGCAGTGACTCCGCCGCGGCCATTGGAAAAAACGATTATGAACAACAGTTCCAGAATGATAAAACCGCACAAGATCAGCCAGTCACGGGACGTGGCGTCTTTTTTCAAGACGAAGAAAACCGCACAGACCGGCAGCACCAAGAACACCGACATGTGAACGGAGATACCGAGCATGGCCAGGTAGAAAATCAGGATCAAGGTCCTCGATCCGGCCATCGTTCCGCGCTCCTCGAAGTAGCGCAAGGTCAGCCAGACGATCCCCACCGACAGAGCCAGGGCCAGTCCGTACACCTCCGCCTCCACCGAATTGGCCCAGTTAGTGCGCGAGAAAGCCACGAAAAACCCGCCTGCGACGCCACCGATATAGGCGATAGCCCGATTCAACCGTGACGAGCGCTCTTCGGGCGAGAAAAAATAGCCGACCAGGCGCACTGTCAGCAGGTAGGAGAACATAGCTGTCCCCGCTGATGAGATCACCGAAAGGTAATTTATCCGGTAAGAGATATCTTCCACGAACGGGATGAGCGCGGCCAGTCGTCCCAAAATGACAAACAGCGGCGTGCCGGGTGGGTGCGGAATACCGAGGCTGTAGGCGCAGGCGATAAATTCGCCGCAGTCCCAGAACGAAAAACCCCGCTGGACGGTAAGGGCATAAACCACAAACGAAACGACAAAGACAAAACCGGCCAGTACAGCATTGGTCCGGTCGAATTTCGGGCTGCCGGCAGCGTTGCTTGCGATCAAATCATCCTCCTAAAGTCGTTGTCTCTTATACCGATAATCCAAAAAGAGGCCTCGGATTTTCGGGCCAACAGGCCTCAAATATAATGATAGTAAGGTAAATAACAACAGATTATTTCAGTCGCTTCCCGGGCGACCATTGACCTGGAGGTCCGATATGTTTATTTGGTGTGCCATTCTTTTCATCCTGGGCATTCTTGCCTTCGCCGACGCTATTTTCAACATGGGTGAGGTTTTCCGCCGCGCCAACTCGATCGTGTTTCTTCTAGTCTCATTGGGACTTCTGATTCGCACCTCTACCAAGAAGAAACTCGGTTTGTGGGAAGATCGCGAAAACAAAGTCTACGACCTGGAACGGCGGGTGCGACAACTCGAGGCCGAGAAGGAAAGACAGCCGGATTTCTAACCAATCCTGTTGTCTTGTTCAAGTTCGCGCAAACGCTGACGCACTTCGGATGCAAACGGGTAGTTGGGAAATTTCTCCAGCAACTGCCGGTAAATCAGTTTAGATTCATCGACTCTGCCAATGTCTAATCGGTAGAGATCGGCCCTGGCCTTCAAGCCGAACGGGTAGTAATACGACTGGGGGAACTCCTCCTCCAATCGCTGGACGCAGCTCAATATCCTGTCGTCGTCATTCTCGGCCAGGCTTATGTTCAACAAACGATAGAGAGCGAAATCAGCCAGTGACCGAGAGGGGGCGCTAGCGACAAACTCCAGGGCAGCCTTCAGCGAGTCCGGCATCCGCCGCAAGTCATACACCAAAACCTGGGCAAAGGCGGACATCAGTTCTTCATCCTGGCCAATTCGATCCATCACCATCAGCAGTTGCATAGCGTCATTGACATAGTAACCGCGCGGGTAATTGACCATCAGTCGCTGCAAGGCCAAACCGGCTGAGTCATACTTGCCGTGACAGTAGTCTATCACCGCCAGATGGTAATCTATCTTCTCGGCGAGTTCTTCGTTCAGTTGCGCCTGGGCCAACGTCTGAAAACCGGCCGCCGCCTGGTCCAGTCGACCACGGCGTAAATCGCAGTAGGGCCGGGCTACGTGCGAAAGCACATATCCCAATCCTCGACGGTAGTTGGTCACTACCGAATCGAAATACCGACGGGCGGTTTGATAGTCGCTAAGGTGGTCCAGGTATATCATCCCAATATGATACAGCCCCTCACCCTTTTCCTGATCCCGTGGCGCCCAGGCCACCAGACTGTCGTAAATAGCGATGGCCACGTCATAAGTACCCATCTGAGTGAGAGCATCGGCATAGACAAGATAGGCCTCGGTCCTGACCGCGCTTTCGCGGTAATGCTCGAAGAAGTGCTTCCCCATGCGCGCGGCCAGTTCGTACCGACGACGTTCCCGGCAGTTCCGCATGAATCGAACCAGTGCCTGACCGTTGAGCCCCTGAAGCGAATCGAGCCGCAGTGTGTGCCTGTAGGCTTCCTCAAGGCGGCCCGCCTTCAGGTAGAAACCGGTCAGAGTATTGAGCGCTCGAGCATTTCCAGAATCGCTGATCCTCTCAAGAAGGACAGCCTCGACCTCCTCCGAGGAGGATTGGAATTCCAGGAGAGCCAACAACCGACGTTCCGCGTTGACGGCATCGCGGGTTGTGTCCTCCAGAAGCGGAAGGTACTCGATCACCGCTTCGCGGTAAAGGCTCTGAGCTTCCAAAAGCATACCACGCTGAAGCGCAAAAGCCGATGGGTTCTCGATCCGTCCTCGCAGCGAATCCATCAGAGCAAGAGCTTCGACGGCAAACCCGGCGTTCATCATGCCGGTGGTCACGCTGAGGTACTGCCCGTCGGACTGCGCCAGACGGGCCGCCTCACGATATGAGGCCAGACCTTCTTCGGGCTTTTCCAGACGAACCAGCACCCGAGCCAGGTCCAGGTGATACCGGTAGTTGTTTGGCTGGCTATCGATCATTCGCCGGGCCAGGTCTTCCAGCTTCGGCTGGTAGCCCAACTTCTCGTAACACCTGCACAGCAGATTGTAGATGATAGTACGACCCGGATAGGAGGACTCAAGCGATTCCAGCACGGCAACTGCGCCGTGGCAGTCATCATGCTTAATCAGTTGTCGGGCCAGTCTGACCTGAGCGTTGAACTCTTCCGAGACAGTCGGGACACCCAGGACCTTGACTTCAGGTTTAGTTGTCCGGTCGGCCAGGGCTGCTGAAGAGCCCATCAACAGGAGACTCATGACTACGATTAGCGAGCAGCGGAAACATGCCATCATGGTTGGGTAGATTGTCCGTTGATATTCGGGTTGAGTAGTTCCGACTCGGCTTTCAGGAGCGCCTTGAAATACGCCTTGATCTGTTCCTCGTACTGCGGCGGATAGTCATCAGAGAGATAACGACGCAACCGATCCTCAAGGCTGACCCGATCATCGAGAATCCACGCCGGTAACTCCGGCGGCAGGTAGAACTCGTGCGACCCGACGCCGGAGGCGCGACGCTGCTCGGTGAAATCTTTTCGCTGCAGCGAACGACTGGCCTCGAGCAGCCGTGAGTATATCTTTATCTGTCGTTCGGTCGTTTCCTGACCCACCTCGCCGGCAGCCAGTTCTTCCTCAACTTTCTTCATCTCACGGGCGATGTCGTCAAGGCGGCCGAGAATCTGGCGCGAGCCGCCTAACTCGCGATTGAGGTCTTGCAGCGACTTGCGAATAGCCGACTGCTCCGAAGCCAGTCGTTGCAGCGCCGGACGTCCATTTTCATCAAAACGCGGGTTGCCCTCGCCACCGGGTTTGGAGCACTGTTTTTGAGTCTGCTGGTTGAGTTTGCTTTGCTTATTGCACATACCCTGCAGCTTGCTGATCTTCTTGTCGCACTGTCCCCCCTTGTTGCAGTCTGACTGCTGCTGGATCGACTCGCGCAGCCTGATCGCCGCTCGATTCAGTTTGGTCATGGAGTCGCGCTGCTCACTCAGCGCCTGACCGCGCTTCTTGGCCTCGAACCCATCGCATGCGAGTTCCATGTGTTGCACGGCGCTGTTAACAAGGCTCTGAAGTTCTGCGGCAATAAACGGCGATTGCTTGCCCAATTCGGACAGCCGATTCTTCAGACCGTTACAGGAACTGCGAAGATCCTGCTGCGTCGCGGCCATCTCTCGCAGCATGATAGATTGTGAGTTAATCAAAGCCGCCTCTTCGCGCAATAGCTCCTGTTTCTTGGACAGATGGTTGGCGTCGTCGAGGGCCATACGCATGGCTCGCTCCAGCGCGTCCTGGTCGCAACCTTTCATAGCCGCCATCTGCATCTGCATTTCGTTGAGCATCGAAAGCAACTTCGACAGCG
>JAUXBJ010000225.1 GCA_030619425.1 bacterium | reverse complement strand
TTAACCCAGACGTACAGAAACAGAACCACCGGCCAACCCAGGCCAACCAGCAGCCGGTTGGCGCCGGTCATGTTGGCAATAGCGTAGTGCGCCTGAGCGGGATCGTGGGCTGCTTTCCAGGTGAAAACGAAGTCAACCGCGTACTCCGGCAATACCGCCAGGAGCGCCAGAATAGCCACAGCCAGTGACTCCGAGATGTCAATCTGCGCCGCCTCGGCCGCCCAGGCCAGGCAGAACGCCGCCCCGAAAATGGACATGCCGAACAGCAAGCTGCCGAGTATCGGGGAAACTTCGGTATGAGTCAGACCCAGATAGAAACCCGGAATGGTGGCGGCAAGAGTCGTCACCATCATCACATAGAGTCCGGGGGAGGTTGCGTACTTGCTGTGAGGGTGGCTCATGCTGTCGGGCTTGTTGAAAAAGTCACCATAGATGGTTGTGGCGGGTCTTGTCCGCCGCGGCGGACGCGAGCGGATTTGTGTGACCTGCCGCCCTTGTTTGACATGTAGTTATGTGTCGGGTCACAACCACGCCTTGGCGTGATCAAGACCCAACACAACGGGGCACGAGGTTTATCAACACTCCCTGTCGCGGGGGTTGAGCGTGGTATGATCGTCGGCACAGACGTGTTCAGCCCCTGATGACCATGCTGACGATATCTTTGCGCAGGAGAACGCCAACCAGATTGTCGTCTTCAGCAACGAAGACTTTTCTGACGTCCTTGAAGATCATCATAGCCGCAACTTCAACGATGCGGGTGCCCGGACTGGTGACCTCGTAGTCGGAGCGGTAGAGTTGCGAGACCTTGATTTTGTCCTCCTGCTTGAGCAACTCCTCGAACGGCTCTACATCCATCGAATAGTTCAAGTTCGAGATCAGCGATTTGTAATCGGGCAAGGCCGCTTTAATCAGGTCGCGATCGTCTATAACACCCAACAGTTTGTTGTTTTCGTCCACCACTGCCAGGGCCGAAAGCCGGTAGCGGAACATCTCGTTGGCGACATCCTTAAGGGTGTTGTCGGGTGTCACACTGGCCACCTTGTGACGCATGACGTCCTTGACCATCAGTTCCTTGTCGACCTGGAGACCGGCATCACTGACCAGCTTGATCACGTCTGCTGGTCGGCCGACATCCAAGACTTTTTCCAGCGTGCCGCTCACGCGTCCGAAGGCGGCCAGCCCGGATAGCATCTGAAGATACAGCTTGGCAATGGTAGAAGGAGTCAGGAGCAAACAGACAACATGTAAGGGAGTACCATCGGCGGTCTTGCCCTCAAGCCCCTGTTTGGAAACACCGATGAGGATGTACAACTCGGACACCGCATCCGTTCGAGCATGAGGAAAAGCAAAACCGTGACCATAGGAGGTATTCTCGATTTCCTCACGTTCCCGTATTGACCTGAGGATGGCCTCGAAATCGAGTTGGACCCCCTCGTTCCGGATCAAACCCAACAGTTCAACGACTGCCTCGTCCTTGGTCTTGGCCTGCAAATTGATCGATATCCGGCGCTCCATTATCAGGTTGGCCAGTTTCACTTGACTACCTCTCTATTCTCTTTCGGATTGTTGTGCGAACGGAACTGAATGGTGGACGGTGATGCCACGCCACCCGAGACGAGGAATTTTATACCCTCCTCTACAGTCATGGCGACCGGCCTGACTTCGTCGGCGGGGACGATTATAACGATTCCCGAGATCGGGGTCGGGGTTGACGGAACAAACACGGAAACACACTCGCGGCTCTCCTCGTCCGATCCCAGCCGGACCCGTTTGGCGATAAAGCAGAGCGCATAAACGCCGCGACGTGGATACTCTACCAACGCCACTTCTTTGAACGACTGCACGGTCGGCAGGGCGATAGCCTCCAGCAGTTGTTTGGCCGCAGAGTAAATGGGACGAATGATCGGCATACGCACCAGTACTCTCTCGCCCATACGGTAGAAGCGCGCCCCGACAATGTTGCGCGTGAAGAACCCGGCCAGTATGATCAGCAGAATCGTCGTGACCACACCCAACCCCGGAACGAAGTATCCAAGAACAGCGTGCAGGATCGGTTGCAGGATACCATCAACGGCTTCAAAAAGGAATTTGAGTACAAGGTAAGTCAGAATCAGAGGAACGACCACAAGAACGCCGGAAACAAAGTGGCGCTTGACAACCGTGAATACTGTGTTAAGTAAGGTCATACCAAAACCCATTCCTGAGCAACACCGACTTGATTATAGCGGTGGGCCCAGAATGTGTCAACTATTATCGATGACTACCTGGGGATCACTCCGGCGGCAGCGGGGATATCCTTGACGAACTGCAGGATCGGCTCGGCATAGATTCCAAACAGAACCACACCGATCAGACCGATGGCAACCACCATCACGGCCGGCGCGTTCGGTTTGATACGATACGGCGATTCTTCAGCCGAGAAGTACATCTCCTTAATGATGTTGGCATAGTAGTACAGCGAGAACACGGCCGTGAGCAAGCCAACCCCGGCCAGCCAATACAACCAGGTGTAATCCTGACTTTGTCCGGCCAGTGAAATGGCGGCTGCGAACACCTTGTACTTGGCCAGAAAACCGGCCAGGGGTGGAATGCCGGCCAACGATAACAGGAACACCGCCATACACGCCGCCAGCCCCGGCGACGACTGCGACAGACCGCGATAGGTTCCGATCTGACATGAGCCGGTCTTGTCTTCGACTATAGCGACAATGGCGAAAGCACCCATGTTGGCGAATAGATAGGCAAAGACATAGAAGCCGACCGCTTCCAATCCCCATTCGTTGACAGCCACCATACCGATCATGATGTAACCGGCCTGGGCAATCGACGAATAAGCCAGCATCCTTTTGATGTTGGTTTGACGGATAGCGACGACGTTGCCGTAAATCATGGCCGCACAGGCCAGAATGCCGGTCAGGTATCCCCAATCATTGGGCGCCATCTCAGCGCCCCAGAAAGCCCAGAGTCCATTGACGAAAATCTTGGCAAAGGCAACCAGCCCGGCTGCTTTGGATCCAACGGACAGGAAGGCGGCGATCGGTGTCGGCGAACCCTCGTAGACATCCGGCGCCCACTGATGAAACGGCGGCAGGGATAATTTGAAACCGAGCCCGGCAATAATCATGACCATAGCCACCAGCGGCACCACTCCGAGGGATCCGTTCGCAATGAACAGAGCCGCCAGGTTCATTTTCATCGCCACGATCTCGGTAGTACCGGACATACCGTAGAGAAACGAAAAACCATACAGCAACAGAGCCGATGAAAAAGCGCCGAACACGAAGTACTTGATCCCGGCTTCGACGGACAGTTTGTCGTCCTTGAAAAATGCAGCCAAAACAAAGAGCGGGATGGTGGTCAACTCCAGACCTATCCACAGCGACAACAACTCCTGAGAGGAAGCAAGAAACATCATCCCCACTGTCGACAACAGGATCAGGCCGAAATACTCGCCGCGATGATTGACGATCTTCTGCTTGATAATACCGAAAGAACTGCCGACCGCCATGAAAGCCGAACCGAGAAATATTATTTTGAAAAACAACGCCATCGGGTCGGAGAAGAACATGTTGCCGAAGCCGCGGCCGTAACCGGTAGTGGCCAAGAGTCCGCCGCAGATAAGAAGCCCGAGCAGGGTGAGATATCCCACGGCCGATTCGCTCCGCCGCTTGCTCAACAGATCGAACAGAAACACCACCAGCGCCCAGAGAAACAGGAATATCTCCGGGAGCATCATGCGCAGGTTGTATTCGGGCAGTTGGAATTCCATATCGCTTTACCTGGCCATCAACGTTACCAGATTCTCCAGGGTAGCCCTCATCAGGTTAGAGAGCGGCGCGGGGTAGACGCCGATAGCCACCGTCAGCACCATCAGTGGCGCCACCGTGACGATTTCACGGAAGTTGATCTCCGTCAGGCCACCCCATTTAGCCTTATCGAATTCGCCGAGGAATATCCGTTGAACCATGCGCAGCATATAAGCCGCGCCCAGCACGACACCAAGAACCGAAATGCCGACCAGCACTTTACTCAAGGCTCCAAAAGCGCCGACAAAGATCATGAATTCACTGACGAAACCGCTCATCCCCGGCAGGCCCAACGCCGCCATCGAGAAGAATATCATGATGCCGGAATAAACCGGCAGCTTGGCACCGATGCCGCCAAAGGCCGCTATTTCACGAGTGTGGGCGCGATCATAAAGGACTCCAACCAAGAGGAAGAGTGCGCCGGTGATCAGACCGTGTGAAACCATCTGGAACATGCATCCGGCAATCGCCGTCACCGATGAAAACGCCGCCAGCGCCAGCATGCAGTAGCCCATGTGCGAGACGGACGAATACGCTACCAGTTTCTTGAGGTCCTTCTGCGCCATCGAGACCAGCGCACCGTAGATGATGGCGATCACACCCAGAATGGCGATCCAGAACGAAAGAGTGCGCAGGGCATCTGGAAACATCGGCCAGCTAACCCGCAGCATAGCGTATGTGCCCATCTTCAACAAGACGCCGGCCAGGATTACCGACACCGCCGTCGGCGCTTCCACGTGCGCATCGGGCAACCAGGTGTGGAACGGCCAGACCGGAACCTTGATGGCAAAGGATATGAAGAAGAAGATGAAGCAGACCATCTGCAGCGAATGCGACAGAG
>JAUXBJ010000230.1 GCA_030619425.1 bacterium | reverse complement strand
GCGGGAACAGCCAAAACAGGAGCGTAGGTTGGCGCCCGGATTGTGGTGATAGCCGAATCATCAGATTCGGCCACTCCCGCACGTCGCCCTGAACGGAGTCGAAGGGTGACGCAGGACGAAAAAGCAGGGGGGCAGTCCCCGTAGGGTGGGTCCGTGTCGCCGAAGGCCCGCCGTAGGAGGGGACCCGCCTGTGTCGGCAGCCCGCCGCGGCGGACTACCCCACAAGACTGAGCACCTACGGACAGTCTGCCGGCGGCGGACCGCCGCTAAACATGTAGTCGACGAGATAAACAAGATCGGAAATGTCTACTGCCTCATTCGGATCGATGTCCGCTTCGTTCGGGCAGGGCGGCGCCGGACCGTCTGAAAACATATAATCCACGAGGTAGACGAGGTCCGAGATGTCAACAATATCGTCGGGATCACCATCGACGTTGCCACGGATACCTATACAACATGAACACGGATCATCAATACAAGAGGTGCCGTCACCTTTATAGATACCACCGTCATAAAGGAAACAATTGCCGGGAGACAGCGTGAAACAGGTGTTCAGCACACAGCAGGCACCGCGAGTAGTGTTGACCTCGCAGCAGGTGGGTACCGGGAATCCGTTGGTGAAAACACCTAAGCCGTCAGTAAAGTAGTCTTGATAGAGAGCAACGTCCAGATGATCAATCTCGCAGTCACCATTCATGTCACCGGAATAAAGCACCGGCGGGGCAGGACCGACCCCCTCCACGTAATCGACCAGGTAGTTAAAATCAGCGTTCGTCAGCGGGATGCCATCGTCGTTAACATCGCCCGTCGCAAAACAGGAAGGGGTGCCTAAGGCAAATGAGCGCCCCTCGGAGTACTCCGAGAATTCGCCGGTCGACAGCTTGATCACCTTTACACGCCAGTAGTATGTGCTGTCTTCTTCCAGCGGGTCCCCGGAGTAGGTGCACTGATTATCGATGCCTATACACTCAAAGAAAGTGGTGGTAGTGAAATCTGAACCTGAGGCGACCTGCAATATATATTGGTCATCATCCTCATGCCAGGCTGTGGCCCAGTGAAACGTTGGAGTCGGGTCGGGAGTAACAGCGCCGTCGGCCGGGGAGACAAGTCTCGGTTTCATGAGCGGAATCGTCCAGTTGGCGCCGTACACGTCCTGGTTGCCAGCGCGGGTGTCTGTCCAGGTGGCGTTGATGTGATCGTTGAAAGCAGTAACTCCGATGTATTCGGCAATCAGCCCGGCTCGAGGAGAACGTCCGCTGGTGATTTCCATCCGTGGATCATCCGGAGTCAGTATCGTGCGCTTAGAGAGTTTCAAACTACCCGGATCAATCGATACTCCTGAGATGCGGTGGTTAGTGGTGAAGGTCTCACCACCATCGAATGAGTAGGCCACGAAGGCGTCAAACAGATAGTGGTTGGTCGGGTCGGTACGCTGATCATACCACAGGCAGACAAGGACACCCTCCTCGTTGCAGATCAACCAGGGATGAAACTGGTCGAATACTGCACCCGAACCGACGAAATCGTCGTTTATGTAGGTCTTATCCGACCACGACGCGCCTCCGTCCAAGGAACGGATGAACTCTATGTTGTAATCATAGAGCGGATTGTCGATATCAACCGACGCATAGGCAACATAGATGTTGCCGTCGTGCCCCCCACCCCAAACATCGGTGGCAACGACCGGTTGGTTGTAGACATCAACCCCGCCGTCCACCTCCCCCCAGTTGCCGGCCGTGTGGCGGATAACCACCGGTTCGGTAAAGCTCTGGCCACCATCGATGGACTTGACCATTTTCATAGAGGTGAAATAGTCACAGGTTGTGGTGTCGAGGTCGCCGCCGATCCACATGACGTAGACGGCGCCGTCACTACCCACCGCCGGACAGGCGAACTGACCGGCATCGAGAATACCCCAGCCACAAGGCGTGGCGTCGATATTCGGCCCGACAATCAGAGTGTCATCGAAAGTCTGGGCGCCATCGGTGGAGCGCACGAACATTATTCGGTTTGGATTGGGGAATCTTGCCCAGGCTACATAGTAGTTGCCGGAGTGGGGACCGTCGGTACGGTCAACCACAGTGAACTGCTTGTCTTCGAAATAAGGGCCAAGCGTGTCCTCGACTGTTACCGGGCCGGTCCAACTCACACCTTTGTCGGTGGATTTGAGTACCGAGAGGTACGACGAATCATAGATAGAAGTAGCACTCGGTTGGTAATCAAGTACACAAATATAGAAGTTCCCGTCGTTGTCTACTGTCAGACATGGGTCGGATTGCTGCATGAACATCTGCATATCCGGATGGATCAGCGAATCGATCCAGAAACTGTTGTCAAACCATGAACGGCCGATCCCGATCTGGCGATAGCCAAGTCTGAAATCACGCCAGACGGCAATGTGTATGTTGCTATCAGTCGGGCAGGTCCATATCTGTTCTTCATTCTGGAGATCAAGGTAGGGCGTACCAATGGCGTAATTTTGCGGGATGGGGGGTTCTGCTGTTGCCAAAGCGGCCAGTAATGCAAACCCCAGGATAAGAATGATGCAGGCTGACTTCATTTTCGTGTCCTCCAAATGTGGGTACTTGCCAATAGCGTCCTGATATGCTATCGACAACAATATACAGACTAAGTCGACCTTTTCAAAACAGTATTGATCGCCAACCGAGACCAGACGGCACATTCTACTATCAAAAGAAAGGCCGCCCGGGGGAAGGGCGGCCACATTGGAAATGGGAGGTATAAAAACAGGGTTTTGCTAATTCGGTTCAACCTCGGTCAACTCGCCGAGGATTTCCTTTACCGTTTTGGCGCCGGCAGCATCAGGAAATGAGGCCATTTCGAGTGGGATCACCTGATCAACGTTCTCATTAAAGTCAGCCGGGAAGCTTTGTCGGATCAATTCAGTAACGCGACGGGCCGCGATTTCCGCACCCTGGCGCGGTGTCTCCGGCAGCAGCACGGCCATTTTGTGTGAGTTGACCAGGGCCGCGGAATCAATGGAACGAGTATTCCCCTTAATCAGATTGACCAGCCGGTCAAACTCCGCCGTCTCCCTGGCCCTGTCTTTCTTCAGAGAATCCAAGTCGAGAACGACAAGCGAAACAAAAATCCGGTATCGCTCGGCGCGCTGAAGCTCCTCTCCAACACGCTCTACAAACGGCCTGACACTTGTTGCACTCATCTCAATAATACTCTCTTCTGCCGTCTGCCTTTAGCGACAAACATTTGTTCAACTAATGCTCAGCAATTATCATTCCGTAAAGACAAAGCTACTCAGTTACGTGATCTGATTCTACCGCCAAGGTCTCAGAGGAACTGCCTGTTGCAGGCAACTCAAACGAAAACAAGAAGTTAGTGGGCGAGATCGCCTTAACAGATGTTGTAGACCTCAGCAGACTTCGGAACATCACGCGCATGGAATTGCACAAAAACTGCACAGTCAAGTACAAATAGCGAAGGGTCACAACGACTTCACTTCGGCTGCCGTCGTGATGTGAATGGCTCAGCCACGGCAGAGCTGTGAGCCTTGTTGAAGCCACCCAACCGTTGATTATGGTCTGGTAGATCGCGGCTACTTCGTCGCGTTCAGATTGTAGTCTTTGATTTTGTACAAAAGGGAGCGATAGCTGATCTCGAGCAGTTCGGAGGCGCGCCGACGGTTCCAGTTGGTCTTAGTGAGCACTTCGCCTATAAGTTTTTTTTCTTCGTCGGCGACGATTTTCCCGATCCGACTCTTGAGAGAGTAGGCCGGGTCCTCTTCGGTCGGCAGGGTGGATGGGTCGACCGGGGCAGCATTCGGGCCGTAAGCCGCGGCCACGGGTAACTGCTGGCTGGAAGCGGTGATCAGGTCAATGATGATCGACTCGTCCTCTCTGACCACGACTTGCTTGATCATGTTCTCCAATTGGCGAACATTGCCCGGCCAGTTGAAGGCTGCAAGTCGGCTAATAACTTCCGGGGACAGATGAGTCATTTCTTTATTGTAAAGAGAAGTGTATTTGGTGAGGAAGTGATTCACCAGAAGCGGAATATCCTCCTCCCGACCACGCAGAGGCGGCAGAAACAACGTAATCTCGTTGAGCCGGTAAAACAGATCGTCGCGGAAAGTACGTTCCTGAATAGCGGTATCGAGGTTGCGGTTAGTGGCGCAGATAATCCGCACATCGACCTGGATGTTGGTGATTCCACCGACGCGCACGAACTCCTGCTGCTCAAGTACCTGCAACAGCTTCGACTGCAGTTCCATCGACATGTCACCGATCTCATCGAGGAAAATCGTCCCTTTGTCGGCCGACTCGAAGCGTCCCTGTTTGGTCTTGTGGGCGCCGGTGAAAGCCCCTTTTTCATAGCCGAACAACTCCGCCTCCAGCAGATCGCGCGGGATGGCGGCGCAGTTGACCTTTATGAACGGACGATCCACTCGGCGTGAGAGTTGATGCAGCGAGCGGGCGGCGATTTCCTTGCCGGTGCCGGACGCGCCTCGAATCAGCACGGTCAACTCGGAGTCGGCCACCTGTTCGATAATCGACTTGACCTTGAGCATCGCCTCGGAGTCCCCGATGAACCCACTGTAGGCGTCATTCTTGGCTTTCAACTCCG
>JAUXBJ010000296.1 GCA_030619425.1 bacterium | reverse complement strand
GTTGCGCCGTGGCTTCACGCCGATCAGCCAGTTGATCCCGTCGACCTTTGATCAAATCGAGCAGTTGCAATCGCCTGACAGTTCACTGGTCGGTCTCAAGACGGGATTTACCGATTTCGACATCATGACCAATGGGATGCACAAAGGTGAGCTTATCATCATCGCCGGTCGGCCCTCCATGGGCAAATCGGCGCTGGTGATGAATATCGCCGAGCATGTAGCGATCGAACACGGCAAAACCGTGGGCGTGTTCTCAGTTGAGATGTCTGCCGAAGCGTTGTCCCTTCGCATGCTTTGTGGCCGGGCGCGAATTTCGCAGCAAAAACTGCGGGCCGGCAAACTCCGCGATGAAGAGTGGCCGAGACTTACCCGCGCCGGTGGTCCGTTATCGAAAGCCGCTATCTACATCGATGATTCCCCCGGCCTCACTTCGCTTGAGATGAAGGCCAAGGCGCGTCGCTTGAAAGGCCAGCACGATGTCGACTTGATAATCATAGATTACATCCAGATGGTCCAGGGTTCCGGTCGCTGGGAGAATCGACAGCAGGAGATTGCCGCCATCTCACGCGGTCTCAAGACGCTGGCCATGGAGTTGGAGATACCCGTGATCGCCTGCTCACAGCTTTCTCGTCAGGTGGAACAGCGCGGTGGTGACAGGCGACCGGTATTGTCAGACCTGCGCGAATCCGGGGCTATCGAGCAGGATGCCGATGTCGTAGCCTTCGTCTACCGTCCCGAATTGTATTTCTCGCATCTGGAAAAAACCGACCCTAAGTACCTCGAAGCTGAGGGTAAGGCGGAACTGATCGTTTCCAAGCAGCGTAACGGCCCCACCGGGGTGGTGCGTCTTGCATTCGTCAAGGAGTTCGCGCGGTTTGAAAACCTCGCGCGGCGTTCGGCTGAACTACCCGCCGATGTCGAACCGGTCGGCGGCGATGAGGACATTCCCTTCTAAGGAGGCGCCATGGAATCCGGGCTGACCATACTCGGACGACGCGGTGTGAAATTCGTAACCAAGCTGGGCGGTATCTTCCTGATGCTGGGACGGTTTCTCGTCGCTCTGAGGGAACTCCCCAGGTCCCTCGGTCTGGTCTTTGAACAGCTCTACGCCCTGGGAGTCAAATCGCTGCCGTTGATCATCGTAATTTCCATTTTTGTCGGCGCCGTTGCGGCCTGGCAGGCAGCTTACCAGTTCAAGTTCATTGGCGCGCCTCTTCGCTATCTCGGTCAGGCTGTGGGCAAAGCGGTCGTAATCGAACTGGCGCCGGTGTTGTCGGCGCTCGTGTTTGCCGGACGGGTAGGCGCCGGGGTTACCGCCGAACTGGGCAGTATGCGCGTCACGGAGCAGATCGACGCACTCGAATCGATGGGCATCAGCCCGATTCGCTACCTCGTCATGCCGCGTGTGCTGGCCTGTCTGTTCATGGTGCCGCTGCTGGTGGTCTTCGCGATTTTCATCGCTATCCTCGGCGGACTGGTGGTGTCGGTGATCGGTGTTGATGTGTCGTCGGAGACTTTCCTCAACGGCTTTCGCAATTCATTCCAGGTCGGTGACTTCATCAACGGTATGATCAAAGCTGCCGTTTTCGGACTGATTATCGGCATCGTCGGTTGTTACGAAGGGTTCCACACTAGGGGTGGCGCTCAGGGAGTCGGCCTGGCCACCACTAACTCGGTGGTGATATCTTCCGTGTTAATCCTGGTGTTCAATTTCATATTCGCACTTATCCTGTTCAGGATCTGATAATGAGCGACGCATTGATTGGGATAGAAGGCATCAGCAAGCGGTTCCAGACGCTCGAGGTGCTGCGCGGCGTCGATCTGGACGTGAACAAAGGGGAGTCGATCGTCATCATCGGACAATCCGGCTGCGGCAAATCGGTTTTACTGAAACATCTGATGCGGTTGTTGGAGCCGGATGAGGGCACGGTTATTTTTGATGGTGTCGACATATCTTCCTTGACCGGTCGGCGGCTGATCGAGATGCGACGACGCTATGGTATGTTGTTTCAGTCGGCGGCCCTGTTCGACTCGTTGACGGTGGCCGAAAATGTCGGTTTGGGACTCACGGAAGAACGTCTGCACAGTGAAGCTGAGATAGAACGCATCGTGGATGAGAAGCTTCAGATGGTTGGTCTCTCAGATGCCGCCGACAAGAACCCGTCCGAGCTTTCCGGCGGAATGCGTAAACGGGTCGGGCTGGCGCGGGCTATTGCGGGCAGTCCCGAAGTACTATTATATGACGAACCGACCACCGGGCTGGACCCGATCACCGCCGACATGATCAACGATATGATTGTCGATCTCCATCAGAAGCTGAACGTTACCTCAATCGCCGTCACGCACGACATGACCTCCGCTTTCAAGATCGCCGACCGCATTGTCATGCTGTACGATGGACGGGTCGAATTCGATGGCAGCCCCGACGAGGTCAGGAACACCAGCAACGAAGTCGTCAGGCAGTTTATTACCGGCAGCGCGATCGGACCGATACAGGTGCGCTGATGACCGTACCCCGCAAAATCAAAACCGCCTACTATTGCTCCCAGTGCGGGGCGCAGCATTCCAAATGGCAGGGACAGTGCCGTGAGTGCGGTCAGTGGAACTGTCTCATCGAGGAACGAGTGCCCACCAGTACCACACGCGGCGGCGCTGCCCCGATGGCCGTGGCCCAACGATTGTCCGAGGTCACTATCGACCGACAATCCGGATTCGCCAGCGGCATTGTCGAGTTCGACCGGGTGCTGGGCGGACAGTTGCTCGCGGGGATGACCGTGTTGCTTGGCGGCGAGCCGGGGATCGGCAAGTCGACCCTGGTGTTGCAAGCCGCCGAAGCGTATTCACAGCAAGGGCTGAAAGTCCTGTACATCACCGGCGAGGAATCACTGCCACAAATCAAGCGGCGCGCCGACCGGCTGCAAGTCAAGGGTGACAACATTACCGTCGTGAACTGCAGCAGCCTCGAACAAATCATCGAGCGGGTGGGTGTCAACGAACATCAGGTGGTGATCATCGACTCTGTGCAGACCGTGGCCAGCGAGATGTTCGACTCCCCGCCAGGCACCGTGGCGCAGGTGCGCGAAGCGGCTAACAAGCTGATCACATTGGCCAAGAGTGGTGGCTGGGCGCTCTTTCTGGTCGGGCACGTCACGAAAGAAGGGATGGTAGCGGGACCGAAAGTGCTTGAGCACATGGTCGACACGGTGGTTTATTTCGAGGGGGATTCATCGCATCTCTACCGAATGCTGCGCGCCACCAAGAATCGCTTTGGATCCATCGCCGAGATCGGTCTGTTCGAGATGGCCGAGCGCGGGCTGATTGAAGTCGCCAACCCATCGTCGCTGTTTCTGACCGGACATTCCGATGAACCGCGCAGTGGCTCGGTCGTGGCCGGGATCGTCGAGGGCAACCGTCCCATCCTGGTAGAACTTCAGGCGTTGGTAACCGCCGCCGGATACAGCAATCCTCAGCGAGTCGCAGGCGGCATCGACAACAAACGGTTGTCGCTCTTGCTGGCAATTCTTGAAAAACGATGCGACTACCCGATGGCTACCAACGACGTTTTTGTCTCGGTCGCGGGCGGGTTGAAACTGTCCGAGCCGGGGATTGACCTGCCGCTGTTGGTAGCAATCGTGTCCTCGCTGCTCAACCGGACTGTTGATTCCAAAACGATCTGTGTTGGCGAAGTCGGTTTGTCAGGTGAGGTGCGACCGGTGACGATGATCGACCGCCGCATCAACGAAGCCGCGCGGATGGGTTTCACGCGCATGATTCTGCCACAGGGAAACCTAGACAAGATTACCGACCGACCGTTGGAGTTAATTGGCGTCACGAATTTGCAGCAGGCGTTAGAGGTTGTGGGGTGAGGGTGATGACGTCGATGATGCAATTGATGGACCCTTCGACTGCGCTCAGGGTGACAGATGGTGCGCGAAGCGCGAAAGACAGGC
>JAUXBJ010000101.1 GCA_030619425.1 bacterium | reverse complement strand
GACAACTGCCCGAGTATCGCCAACAGTTCGCAGGAAGATGTCGATGTTGATAATGTCGGCGACGCTTGTGACAATTGTCCGACGATCGGTAATCCGCTACAGGAGGACAGCGACAGCGACGGGCACGGCGATGCCTGCGATAACTGCGATGAAGTTTACAATCCGTCGCAGGAAGATGCTGACTTGGATGGAGTAGGTGATAGTTGCGACAACTGCGTGCAACAAAACAACCCGTTACAGACGGATACCGACCTTGACGGCTGGGGCGACGCCTGCGATAACTGCGACGAAGTTTACAATCCGTCGCAGGAGGATATCGATGCCGACGCCGTAGGCGACAGTTGTGACAACTGTCCGACCGTTCACAACCCGCAGCAGGAAGATGCTGACAGCGACGGGGTTGGCGATGCGTGCGATTATATCTGCGGTGATATCGACAATTCCGGCGACGGTCCCGATATCAGCGATCTGGTATATCTGGTTGATTGGATGTTCATCGGAGGACCGGCGCCTGAAAACTGGCTGGCCGCCGACGTTAACGGTTCCGGTGGCTACGCCGACATCGAGGACGTTGTCTACCTGGTAGACTACATGTTCAACGGCGGCCCGGCTCCGATCTGTTATTGATCCGAACAAATTCACGGCGGGATCGAAACGGTCCCGCCGTTTTTCTTACTCCTCTAAAGCAACCTCAGGTGATGTACTGTGGACGGTAAACCTCCCGAGGTTGTCTCATAAGATCGTTTCGTTGGGTCTTGGACTCGACGAAGTCGAGGGTGTGACCCGACGATTACTCATAAGCCATTGTTGCACAGCAGGACTATCAACCGGCAGGTCACATCCGCCGCGGCGGACAAGACCTGCCGGAACACGCACTTTTGAGACAGCCTCAGGACGTCTGCCAGCCACAAAACGTGTGAAGGTAGGCGTCGGATGTTAAAACTTGAACCGGGCGCCGAACAACCCTAAGGTAAAGTGATTACAAAGTCGGGGCGACCAGCGCAAAAGTCGGGCGGCAGAGGCCTGTCCACGGTGGGTCGCCATCGGTAGCATGGAGCGCTGAGCAGTATGGAGGTCGCTGTAGTTTGACTACAAAGCTGACCACGGAAGGTGAGGCATTCTTTGCCGAGGGCAACTTTGCCGAAGCCAAAGACCGTTTCCTGGCCGTCGTCAAGGATGACCCACAGGACAAGAATGCGCTCAATAATCTGGGCGTGATCGCCTTCCAGGAGAAACAGATTGATCACGCGGCCCGGTACTTCTCTCAATGCCTGAGCATCGACCCTTTCTACCTCGACGGTGTTCTCAACTTCTGCCAACTGCTTAAAGCAACCGACAATCTGGGCGGCGCTGCGAATCTGCTGGAGATGGTGGCTGAGTCGTCCGACCGCACCAGGTGAGTGACGATCTCGTAAGGTTACCCTTTCAGGTAATGCGCCTTGACCGTCATGTCGGGGGAGAGGCCGCTAATCAGGAAATCGCGCTTCAGGTTGACGCAGTGGAAGCCGAGCGATTCCAGAAACACGACGACTTGTCTGGGTGACTGCCCTTGTCGTTCAAGATGTGACCGCACGAACTCAATGACCATGCCGATTCGGCCGCTGCGCCGCAGAATCTGTTCCATGCCCCATAGAGCATGCAATTCTGCCCCCTCGATATCGAGTTTAACGAAATCGACAGTGAAGTCGTCGGGGAAGAACGAGTCGAGAGATACTGCCTCGACCGAATGCTGAACTCGAGACCGGCTGTCATCATCGAGGTCATCATACGGCCGGACATAGTGCAGTCCGGGAGCGGCCGACAATACAATGGCCAGCTCGGTATCCAGGCTCCAGACCGCTCGGTGGTGGAGCTGAACTGAGGGATACATGGCCGCCGTTTTTTGAAGCACCTTCCAGGAGTAGTCTTCCATTTCAAAGGCGTGGACGGCTCCTTGACCGTTCATCAGCCGGTGAGCCAGCACGGAGTAAAGCCCGGCGTGGGCGCCGATGTCGAGCACAACCCCACCCGGCTTGATGAACTGCCTGGCAAACTCCGCCTCCTTCCGCTCGTACTGGGCGTCCAGACATGCGTCGCACTGTCTCGAACAGGCATACATCTTACCGGCGTAATTCTCGATGAGCGGATGTTCCGGCGGTTCATACGCCTGGAGATCCCAGATACCGACTACGCGACCCTGGCAGGCTTCGGTGTTATTCTCACGAATAAACTCGATCGGTTCACCCAGGAGGAAGGGATCAAGCTGTAGATTCAATTTGCGTGAGGCTCGCTGTTCCCGCGTGTACCGGAAGGACTTCTGCCGGGGAGTGAAATCAACGTTGGCCGTCTCGTCATCATAGGTCGTGGTGATCAGGTAACGGGAGCCACTCTCTTTGAATGCGGCCAGCAGCTTCAAGATGTCCTGATGTTTCAGGTGAATCAACAGATCGCGGCAGAATATCAGATCGACCTGTGGCCACTTGTATCCTCCTACGTCTGCATGCTCGAAGGTTAGGTGCGGGAACAGCACGCGGTTGTTTTCGATGAATCTTTCGTCAAGATCGTAACCGGTGTAGTCTACCCCTGACAGGTCAGTCAGCCGCATCCAGTTCATGTCGCCGCAACCGACATCAATCATCGATTTGGTGTCGTACTTATCGAGCGTACTCTGTAGAAACTGGCGAACTTCTTCGGTGTTCTCGACATATGAACCCTCACCGCACCACGACTCCGGTTCATGAACATCATCGGAACCAGCCGCCATGACGTCATTGAGGCGGGAGAGTTGCAGGTCCAGGGAGTAGTTTTCTTCGACAAATGATCGATATGCGGCCGAGTCATATTCTTCCGAGCGCACCATCTGAACAAATTCAGGAATCGTATTCCAGATGTATTCGTTACTGTAAATGCCTCGCGCTCCGACGAAGTTGTGCACGACCGGCTTGAGACCGCACGCCATAGCTTCCATGATGCCCATCCCCTGTGATTCCAGGACGCTGGTGCACACAATGTAATGCTTGTCTTCCAGCCAGGCTGGCACGTCGTTAATCCAGCCGTCGAAGCGCAAATTGTCCTGAAGTCCCATCTCTCGCGCCACCTGAGAGAAATAAAGCCGGTAGCGATCATCCTGGTACCGGCCGCCGATGAACAACCGGTATTCCGGGTCCTGGCGCACCAGTTCGGCAAAGGCGTGGAGCAGCAGCATCGGCCCTTTCTTGTAGTTGATGTATCCCAGGAAGGCGAGATTTTTACCGGGGTGCCGTTCTTTGAAGGGGTAACCCTTGAGATCGACTCCATTCGGTATAACATGGATTCGCCGCACGCGATCCGGCAGATCGGGCATCTGGCCCAGCATGTGATTACGGATATGGTCGGCGACAAAGATCAGGTCGTCAATTCGCTCCCACTTGATTTGACCGGCGTAGCCGGCGAATGCTTCGTAGCTGTGTAAACGGCAAATCACCCGTTTGTCGGCCGTTAGCGGGAGACCGTTGGTCAACGCTACGGCCAGTTCGCTGGCCCATTCCACCCAGATAACATCCGCCCAGGAGACGGCCTGGTTGATGGCGCCGCTGTTTCCGTCAAAACACGGTCGCAGGTCGTAATTCGTCCTCAGAAAGCGGGTGATATCGCCCAGGAAACTTTCCATCCCGGCAGGACACAGGACAGCGAGTTTGGGTTTGCCTACGACTGGAGCAGGAAGCGAAGCGCGAACAGCCGATACTTCGGGGTCGTTCGGGTGCTTTTGAAGGAAGTGTTCCAATACCGGCCGGGCCAGATGTGGTTGCTTGAGCAGCTTGAAGACCTCGGTACAGTTCAATACGGCGTCGCGATTGTACGGGTCGATCCTGAGGCAATCGACCAGATGGGTGGCCGCGACCTCCACGTTGTTCTGTCGCATGGCAACCACCGCCAGGTTGTTGTGCGCATCGGCGTTGCGGGGGTCACCCTTGAGGGCGGCACGAAAACGCTTCGCAGCCTCGTCCAGCCTACCTTCAGCGAACAAGGTTTCGCCTTGTCGGATCATATCCAGCGATTGCATAATGTTCAGTCTCCTATGAACACTCGAGAACAGGCTGACCTGCCCCCGGTTATTGTACCACTTGTTATGTTAGTCCCGTCATGATTCTTGGCAAGCTAGTTATGGGTTGAATTGCCTCCGGTGCCGGCGGTCGGTACCGTAGCGAGCTGTGTGGTAGCTTCGTGTTATAGTGTCTGCGCCAGCGTTCGATAGCACTATGGCCCCGCGCATGGCTTGTTGAAGCTGCGGATATTCCAGGATACTTCCCTTGATGAGTTTCAGGTTCTTATGATTCACAAGAGACCGATTGGTCATTGAGTTGCGCCGAAAGTCGTCATACACGACGATTTCGTTATCCTCGATCAATCGCGCAACGAGGGCTGAGCCGATGAATCCGGCTCCACCGGTGATGAAAATACGCTTGCCCTTGATTGGGAGATTGATATCAGATCGGTTGGATTCGCACGGGATAGGTTGCAAGAAAAACTCCATTGTTTCTTCACATTATGAAAACTCCGGCCGGCACATCCTATAACCGACACACACAAGTTATCGGCATAAAACGGCTCGGACTTCAGTCCGAACTTGACTGAGGAATGCGATGCGACAGGTTTTCATCCACACAGCGGGGCTTGTTGATATACCTTGTGCGCAGTTGTGTTGAATCCTTCATCGTCGTCATGCCGGACTTGATCCGGCATCCAGTTTTGTATTCGAAGACTGGATACTGGCTTTCGCCAGTATGACAAAGCTCGAAGGGCGGCAGGTCACATCCCGCTTCCAGCGAGACAAGACCCGCCGCAACTATTTAACGGGACTTTTTCAACATGCCCAGTACGCCGGGTTTTAGTTGAATTCACATCCGTAGAGCCTGATCTTGGGATGCGGTACTTCCACGAGGCAGTGGCCGACACTGAAAATCTCGAGTGAGCAACAATAGGCGTTCCGTATGAAATCGCACACTGAATCAAAAACCACATCCTATCCTGATATTCCCATAACCAAACCTGTTTTCGACCAGGCCGAGGTTGATGCGATTCAGGAAGTCCTGCGGTCCGGCTGGGTCGTGCAGGGGCCGCAAGTGGCCCGGTTTGAACAGATGATGGCCGAGTTCACCGGCAGTCGATTCGCGGTAGCCACTACGTCGGGCACCACGGCTTTACAACTGGCACTTTGTGCCGCCGGGATAGGTTCCGGCGATGAGGTTCTGCTGCCGTCATTCACGTTCATCGCCACGGCCAACGCTGTCGAGTACACGGGGGCGCGACCGGTCTTTGTCGACATCGACCTGGATACCTTCACCATGGATCCATCGCTGTTGGAGCAGGCTCTTGCCCGGCGTCGGTCGACTCGCTGTGTCGTGCCGGTATCATTGTTCGGGCTGTGCGCGGACATGAATGCGATCAACACGATGGCCGGCAAACATAATCTGACCGTTATCGAAGACGCAGCGTGTGGCTTGAGTGCCTTTCGTGACGGCCACCATGCCGGCACCGAAGCCCTGGCCGGCTGTTTCAGTTTTCATCCGCGCAAGGCCGTCACCACTGGCGAGGGCGGTATGGTCATCACCGACAACGCACAACTGGCCGACAAGATCCGCAAGATGCGTAACCATGGCGCATCACAGATCGATCTTGAGCGACACCTCAACGAAGGTGGTTCCCTGCTGCCCAACTACGATATGCTCGGCTACAATTACCGGATGACCGATATTCAGGGCGCCTTGGGTGTTGTGCAGATGGGTAAGGTGCGAACTGTCCTTGACCAGCGAAGAGAGGCTGCCGTTCGCTATAATCAACTACTCAAGGATGCATCTTTCCTGCGGTTGCCGAATACGCCTGAGGGAATGATCCGCGCCTACCAATCGTACGTCTGTTTGTTCGGCGCCGATCAATTCGACTTTGGCACCACGGAGCCTCCGGATTGGGAACTTATCGCTCGTCTGAACCGTGACCGGAATCGAATGATGGCCCGACTTGAAGCCGAGGGCATCGCGGTGCGTCAAGGGACGCACGCCGTACACACGCTCGGATACTACCGCAATAAGTACGGGATCGCTCCTCACGACTATCCGAATTCGTACATTGCCGGCCGTTTGTCGATTACCTTGCCGCTGTATGCCGGTATGTCAGAACAAACGCAGAAGCGGGTGGTGGATGCCCTGCAACGATTGCATAAGTAACCTAGATAGTCCCACCTTTCCCACGAAGGCCGACTTAATGACAGGCGGAAGGTAACCAGTGCTTCGTAACAATCGATTGCTGATGCTCTTCACCGTCGGTGTTATTGTATTCCAGGCGGTTTTGGCCGTCAGCGTCGGGCTGGATCGGCCGACCTGGGGTGATGAGTGGCACTTCGTTGAGACCGTGCGATTGTTCGGCGATGAAATCAGTCTGACAACACTCGAACAGTACGACGAGATGTCGACACCGCTGCCGTTCATTATGTATGGCTTGTGGGGACGGCTGGTCGGGTTCGAGATCGAACGGTTGCGTTTATTTTCGTTGTTGCTGGCAGTAATAACCTACTTGCTGCTATTCATCTTGTTATCAAAGTTGCTCGACTCGCGACGGTCGGCTATCCTGGGCACGGCTTTTGTAATCGTGCATCCTTACATGATCGGTTTTTCACTGTTCGTTTTTACGGACATGTCGGCTATCCTGTTCATGGTGGCCGCGTGCCTGGCCATGAATCGCGGTAAACCGATCTGGTTCGCTCTGATGCTGGCCGCCGCCATGCTCTGCCGTCAGTATCTGGCCTTCGTGTTTCTTG
>JAUXBJ010000153.1 GCA_030619425.1 bacterium | reverse complement strand
CTCTGTCGGCTTGCCTGACAAGAAGCGGGGGGTGTTTGTGACGATCACAATCGATGGCCAACTGCGCGGATGTATCGGCCAAATCAGGGCGCGTCAGCAGTTGCATGAGGCCGTGGCCGAGATGGCCCAGGCGGCGGCGTTCGAGGACGCGCGCTTTCCGCAGTTGACAGCGGTCGAGATCGATCAGATTGAAACTGAGATTTCGGTGCTGACGCCGTTGGAGCGGGTGCATGATTTTGAAGACATCAAGGTTGGTCGGGATGGCTTGATGATCAAGCTCGAATTCAACTCCGGTCTGCTCTTACCGCAGGTGGCTTCCGAATATGGCTGGGACACCATTGAGTTTCTCGAGCAGACCTGCCTGAAGGCGGGCCTGCCCAAAAACGCCTACAGAGACAGACTGGCCGAAATCTACAAATTCTCGGCGGAGGTGTTTTAGGGCGACACGGGCAAGCCGCCCATAAGTGGGTTTTTCGCGCTGCGTACGCCTCAATCGTCAGCCTGAGCGTTCCCCCAAACTTCACCTGAGCGTATCCAAACGTCACCCTGAGCGGAGTCGAAGGGCGGCGTCACTATGAATGTGTCATGCTTTGACCGCGCTCATACTTCGACTTCGCTCAGCATGACACTAGGTATCCTACCTACAGCGGAGAGACAGGTGGGTTTTTTCCCTGAACGGGAGATGGTGGACTTTGACAAATCCCACCCGACGCTCCGCTCTGGGTGGCGTACCAAATCAGGAATTGAAATGACGTACTTACTACCGCACCCGCAACTCATACACCAACGTATCCTCGTCGCGGTCAAAGTGGATAGTATCCCCGTGGTTGACGAAATCGGCAACGAAGGTGTCGCGCGGGACGCGGATTGAATCGCATTCGACAGCATCGATTGGCTGCGGATGAAACACCGCGATGTTGGTCCCGAACCCGTCAACCGTGCCCGAACTGCTGCAGAAGTCCACTGTCCTGCCGGGCCGTACCGGGTAATGTATCAGTTCATAGCGCGTGTTCTCTTCGACGGTCAGGTTGACCGAGTCCAGCTTCTCCCCGACCACGTCCGGATCGTAGACGCGATAGGTCCCCACGAACTGCTCCGTGATCGGCTCGTCTTCGTCCTTCTCGCATCCGATGAGGACGGCCAGCAGTAGCGGTGTGAGTATCGACATTGCTCGCATCAGTTCACCTTGGCACAAAACGTCAATCCAGACTCTCCACCCAAACCTCACCCTGAGCGGAGTCGAAGGGCGACGTCACTATGTATGTGTCATGCACTGACTCCGCTCAGCATGACACTAACTGAATTCCGTCCCAAACGAGTTTGAGACGGCCACCCACACATGGCGTACGGTCTACCCGCCCGCAGGGCGAAGAACAGGCTTGCCTGTCGAAACCCCTCCTACGGCGGACTTTCAGCGCAGGGGTTTCGACCTACAAGAACTTAGCCGTTACTTTCCGAAACGTTCAGCGGCGCCGATTCGTTGTCGGACGGATTAGTGTCTTTGTCATAGTGATATTCCACCGCCGCCTTGACGAAATCGCGAAATAGCGGATGTGGCTTGGTCGGACGCGATTTCAACTCCGGATGGAACTGCACGCCGACAAACCAGCGATGGCTCGGCACTTCGACAATCTCGACCAACCGTTCGTCCGGTGACAACCCACACAGGTTCAACCCGGCCTCGAGAAGCATCTCGCGATAGGCGTTGTTGACCTCGTAGCGATGCCGATGCCGCTCCGATATTTCCTCTTTACCGTAAGCCACCGCCGAGCGGGAACCCTCGGCCAGCACGCAGGGGTAGGCGCCAAGACGCATGGTGCCGCCCAGTTCGGTGACGCCTTCCTGATCGGCCATCAGATGGATCACGGCATGTTTCAGATCACGGTAAAACTCGTAACTGTGGGCGTCCTTGAGACCGCAGACATTGCGCGCGTACTCAATCACGGCGCACTGCATGCCGAGACAGATGCCGAGAAACGGGATGTTCTTCTCACGCACGTAGCGAATGGATTCGATCTTGCCTTCCACCCCGCGTTCCCCGGACCCCCCCGGTATCAACAGCCCGTCGATATCGTGCAGGAGTTTCTCGGCGCCGTGCTGCTTGATATCTTCCGATGAGGTCCAGATCAAATCGACCTCGGCTTCACTATGCACTCCGGCATGGACAAACGCCTCGATTATCGACTTGTACGCATCCTTAAGGTTCACGTACTTCCCGCAAATCCCGATCTTGAGACGGTGGCGAGGCTGGTGGATCTTCTCGACCATCTCCGTCCAATCCTTAAGGTTCGGCTCTCCCGTGTCCCATCCGAAATGATTGCAGATGATGTCGTCCAGTTCCTGAGTGTGGAATTCAAGCGGGACGTCGTAAATAGTGGACACATTCTTGGCCGAGATCACCGATTTGGTCGGCACGGAACAAAACAGACTGATCTTCTGACGCAGGCTGTCGGAGATCGGTTTGATCGAACGGCACAACAGCATGTTCGGCTGGATACCGATAGCGCGCAACTCGCGCACCGAGTGCTGGGTCGGTTTGGTCTTGAACTCACCGGCTGTCTCAATGTAAGGCACAAGAGTAACATGCACGAACATCGTGTTCTGCGGTCCCTCTTCCTGACCCATCTGACGAATCGCTTCCAGAAACGGCAGCGATTCGATATCACCGACGGTGCCGCCGATTTCGGCGATGATGACATCGCACGGCTCTTCATCGCCGATCCGCTCCAGTTTCTTGATGCGACTCTTGATCTCCTCGGTAACATGCGGAATCACTTGCACGGTGGCGCCCAGATAGTCGCCGCGTCGCTCGCGCGTGATAATAGTATGATAGACCTGGCCGGTGGTGACGTTGTTCTGCTTCGTCAGTGACTGGTCGAGAAACCTCTCGTAGTGTCCCAGATCGAGATCGGTTTCGCTGCCGTCGTCGAGAACAAACACCTCACCGTGCTGGAACGGGTTCATAGTACCAGGGTCGACGTTCAGGTATGGATCAAGCTTGAGGTTGCGCACTTTCAGCCCCCGCCGTTGCAGCAGGAGTCCGATGGACGATGCAGCGATACCCTTGCCCAACGCCGAAACGACACCACCCGTAACAAATATGAACTTCGTCCTTTTGGTCATCTGTCACCTCAACTATATAGATCGTCCAGCTTTTTCAAATCATTCCTGCTGTCCACCGAGATCGTGCGCAATCGCGTCTTGAACAGATGGATCTGCCCGCCGTTCTCAAGGATGCGCAATTGCTCGAGCGATTCCGCTTTCTCCAGTTTTGTCCTCTTCCACGATGCAAACCTGGTCAGGGCGGCACGACGAAAGAAGTAAACGCCGATATGACCGATGAACGGCCATTGATCGACGCGGCGGCTGCCACCGGCGCACTGCAAGTACGGCAGCGGGTAGCGTGAGAACCATAGTACCCGGTCGTTTTTGTCGGCTACTAACTTCACGACGTTGGGATCAAACAACTCCTCATCGTCGGTCAATCTCCGACCGAGGGTAGCGTACCCGATAGTGCGGCTTCGTTTCATCCGGCTGATCACCCGGTCAAGCAACCGGCCGTTCAACCCGAAATTGTCCCCTTGGATATTGACAATTATGTCACCGCCGATTTTGCGCATCACCTCGGCAGCACGGTCCGAACCGGTTCGATGACGCCGTGAGGTCATAACTACTTCGACATCGTGATCGGCCAGTGCTGCCTTCACTTCAAGGCTGTCGGTGGCCACTACCAGACGATCAATCTGCCGGGAGCCGTGCAGGTCGTCCAGCAAGTACTTTATGAGCGGCTGTCCTCGATAACGGTGGATCACTTTGCCCGGAAAACGGCTGGAGTCCAACCGAGCCGGTACTACTGCTGTGACCACAGTGCTCATGGTTCGATCCGTCTGAGAGTTCTGGTGCCATTGAGGATTCGAGTTAGCTCGAAAGTTAGAGGCTCGATTTCTGACAGGAAAAGTTTCAAACGGGCGAGCCGGGGAAGTTGCTCTGCCTGTTGTTTTTCAAGCGGCATGGGTCAACATAACGGCAGGATATGTTGCTGTCAAGAATTAAAGCTCTCAAGCAGGTGTCGGGCGAGGTCGCCCGCACACCACCTTCACTTGGGACTTCTTCAACACTCCCCTTGCTGCGGAATCTTGTGCGCAGCGCGAAAAAGTGATTTATCACCGTGCGCAGCACGAAGAAGTGGCTTGCCACTCAGGGCACCAGATACTCCGGCGAGCGCGGCAGTTCGACTGCCGCCTTGATACTGGAAGTCGCCTGCTCGGTCGCCTGGATCGACTGCACCACCCGCTCGAACCCGATCCCACACCCGGATGACTGCCCCTCGGCATGATCCAGAATCTCGAAATACCAGTTGAACTGCGCCGGATCGACACCCCGCTCGACCAGATGGTCGTACATGTACGATTCCTCGAACTGCTTCTTGCAGACCTTGGAGCTTCCTTCGCGCACCGCCCCGCCGACCGATTCGCCCGCCTGCGGCAACAGCAGGTCGCAGCAGAGAGTGGTGCCGTTGTTGCGTTTCATGCTGAAGAATTTAATGACCCCACCCTCCTTGGGCCTCGGATCGGACGGATAATGCGTCACGAAAGTCGGCGAATTCCCCAGAAGGACGCAGATCGCCTGCTCTTCAACGCTGCCTAAATCATCGCCGTGCTCCAGCTCATAGCCTTTGTCCTGGAGCAGCTTGACGGCGTCTATATATGTAATCCGGTTGAACGGTTTATCGACATAGTCCAGGAGGGTCTGGTTTGTGTACAGCTTTAGACCAGCGGTGAACATTGACTTGATCAGCAACTCGATATGGTCCATCAGCCCGCCCAGTTCGAAATCGCGCGCCTCGAATTCTATCAGCGTGAACTCGCACAGGTGACGATCGGTCACTTTACGCTCCTGCCGGAACGACGACCCGATCGTGTACACCCGGTTGTGCGCCACGGTGAAGGCCTCGAGATAAAGCTGACCGGTCTGGCGCAAAAACATTTTGGTCTCGGTTCCCTGAGCGTCGAACATATCCACCGGCATGGCGTTGGGGAACCATTCGCACGACCCGGTGGCGCCGGTAATGTGCGGCACCTGGATTTCCATGAACGAGTTCTGGTCAAACCAGTTGCGGGCTGCTTTCAGAAGGCTCGAACGGAGCCGGCTGGTCCGTACATAGTCGCCGTTGCTCACTGCCAGGTGTCTCATCGCGCATCCTCCTTGGAATGTTTGGGTGCTGTCAGGCGACTCGCCTGACGGCGGTTGGGTTGCAGAGTAGGCATCAAGCGAAGTCGCGTGACACCACCCATGAACGTCATCCTGAGCGCAGTCGAAGGGTGACCTACCCCGTGGGCCAGAGAAACCCGGACGAACGTCCGGGCCACCCATCCGGCTTTCTTCAACCTCATCCTGAGCGGAGTCGAAGGGCGACGTACTCTGTGGGCGGCAGACGCCCTCGTCTGCCCCTTGGGGAAACACACCCCTGAATCCTCTCTCAAGAGGGGACCTTGAAGTTGCGGCGGGTCTTGCCGCGTGCCCCAAAGCTTGCTGTGGGTTCTTACGCGCGTAGCGCGAGAAACACCGCTTGACGGTGCAAAAAAAGGGCCACCCGCCGAATAACGGGTGGCCAATAATGGCAATAGAAAAGGGGAAAACGGTCCCCGCGCCG
>JAUXBJ010000285.1 GCA_030619425.1 bacterium | reverse complement strand
ACTTGCCAAACGGACGCTGATTTGTTATTCTGTAATGGTCAGTAATGTCACCTTGGCGAAGGCCGGGATCCAATTCCACGGAATACGGATGGATTCCCGCCTGCGCGGGAATGACAGGTGGGCACAGGTGACTAATCTCTACATCCACCGCCCACAGCAATTCAGCCACCACAGCTTTTGGTCGACCGCACACACGCGCGGCAGTAACTCACAAACTCACAGATCACTGCATCGGTTCGACGTTCCATTGTCGCCCCGACGCGGTAGATTGCCGGACGGTTACACCTTGACACAACGTAGGGGCATGATTAGTATCCGTTGGTATGATCGAAGTTGGCATCTTGATTGTTGTCCTGGCTGTCAAGTACGGACCGGGACTGAGCGGACTGTCGTATGACAGATTAGATGGCTATCTGCTCCGCCGGGAGGACAGACGGAGGCGCTGGGTCTGGTTTATTCAACTGTCGTTTCTGCTCACATTCGCCGCTTGCCTCTATGCCCGCCTCGACACGCACACCTGGAACCTCGGTTATCATTATGCCCGCCTGTCGGAAGATCCGTTTGCCTTTGACCCGGCAAACGTCGTGCTGTGTCGACCGCTGACCCCCTTCATCAGTTACTGCCTGGGTCTGCACGGAAGGCTGATAGTTATAACCAATCTCATCATAACCGGTTTCACGATAGGGCTTGTCTATTCTTATTTCCGCACCAGGTTTGACCGCCCCGGCGACGCCTTCCTGGCCGCAGTAACGATAACGTTTTCGCTGGTGGTTCTCACCTCGATTCACTGCGGTGGCTACTGCGATATCCTTACTTACCTGCTCATATTCCTCATGTGGCAGCACCGCGACAGACGATTGGTCTTCTATCTGCTGTTTCTATTGGGGCTTCTGAATCGGGAATCGATAGCCTTCCTCATTCCCTGGTTCGTGTTCATCAGCCTGCAGTCACAAACCAACAAGGGGCGCAGGGTCCTTGAGCTGATTGTCGGGTTCGGCCTGACGCTGTTGATTCACTATTCGTTCAAAGTATGGGTGGAATCGCACGCGGAAATCGAGCACTCTGCGGGCCACTACCTGGAGCCATTATTGGCGGACCCGCTGGGACTGTTTCGTGAAACGTTCTACTATCACGGGCTTGGGCTTTTCTCGGTTTTCAAGGCATTGTGGATCTTCCCGCTGGCCGCGGCTCTGTCGCTGTGGAGAGACAAGAACTATTTCGAGTTGACAGGTATGGCGCTGCTGCTGGTTTGTTCCTATGCCCAACTCTTTGTCGCCGGAGATACCTCTCGCATGTTCACGCTGGGCTTTATGGTCATGATAATTGCCTTGTGCCGCCTTCTCGAAACAAACGACTTCAGGTTCCGCGAATGGGCTTTTTGGGCGGTCCTGTTTAACCTGATGGTTCCCCAGGTCTACACGGCGTTCGAGGTGGTTGAGTGCTGGCAATCTTTCCTGCTTTCAAAAATATTCTAACGCGGATGATTCACGAACATTCCTCGAACACTTCTCAGGGCAGGCGCGAAGCGCGAATGTGTGGCGCCCCATTGACAAAACTGCAATCCGGTCCTATACTATTATCAAGACACGCACTGTTGAGAAAGTGAAGAGGTCGATGAGAATTGGACGAACTATCCTGATGGTACTCGTGGCGCTAAACTTAGTGTCCTGCAGCACATGGTTCGGTTTACTTGAGAGCGACGCTCCGGATGTGGAGGTGGAAAACGATGACTACCTGCCGGAACCTGACGAGTTCGTCCCGGTGGAAGTCGCTCCCGAGATGGTCTACCACGCCGAGCCGGTGTATCCTCCGCAAGCGATCCAGAACGGTTGGGAGGGGATTGTCTGGGTGCAGGCGCTGGTTGACAAGCACGGCGTTGTCAGAGATGCCAGAGTCGGCAAGACATCCGGTATTCAGTGTCTCGATGAAGCGGCCGTGACGGCAGCCTATCTCTGCGTTTTCTCTCCCGCAATCCAGGGAGGTCAGCCGGTCGCCTGCTGGGTCTGCTACAACGTTGAATTCGTGCTGGGCGGCTGACGGTTCAGCAGCATTATTGTGCGCGGCAGACTTCCCGGTCTGCCCGTTTGAAGAATGTATCTAAGGTAATCAAGGGGCAGACGAGGACGTCTGCCGCCCACAGCATTCAGATGAGTGAATAGGAAAAGTCCTTAGTTCGCGTCGATTAGTTGTCCGGCGCCGGTAATCAACGAGTCTATGATAGGACGCCCCTTATAATACACCGAGCCGGCGCTGTCGATAGTAACATCGAGAAAATCCGCAACATTGATCTTCGTGTCACCCAAACCGCTTGACACCACTGTGCAGTTGTTGACAGCAAGGTCGAAGGCTTCGACATTACCGACGGCGGAATGCTCACAGTCAAACCGGTCGGCCGATCCCCACAAGGTCACATTGCCGACACCCGATAGTTGCAGAAGAAGCCGCTGCTCAATCTCCAACTCCAAATCCATGTTGCCCACACCGATCAGGTCCAGGTTGACGTTGTCGACCTGGAATCTGCTGCTGTCGGTGGCAAAAGACCCCACTCCGTATTCATCCAGGGTGAGTGATCTCAGGCTCGACATCGTCACGTCGACCGTCAGATGTTGCCCGGTTACGTTCACATCGTTTGGAACTTTGCGGTTAATAACCAGGACTTCCCCGGTCACATCGGTTGTGATAAACTTCAGCAGGTTGTGATCAACGGTGACCGCCAGACTTTGCTCAATCCCGAACGTCAGGTTTACATCTCCCACTGTGTTCAGAATCACCGAATGAAAAGGACCAACTTCCCGAACTACATCGACCAAATCGCCGGACCCATGAATGGAATTGTATGTCAGCGGTATATCGCCGCTACTACACGACAGCAACATCAAGAAAACTGCAATTGGCAGGACAGGCGTTGGCCTTCTGATCATGTTTATCTCCATCAATCCGACGCTGATCGTCGGTTGCATTACTCCTTGGGCATGGCCAAAGTAAGCATCCATATCCAATAAGGCAAGCTGCATTGTCATTATGACTTGATCGGATAGGCCGGCCGCGGGAGCCGTTCAGCAACCGGATAATCCCGCCGATTAATCAAAATGGTGTGCGCGATCTGCAGATTCTTTCGTATCTTGTCTGTGGATACATTAGCGATTTGACCACACGGGTAACCAGTGTTCCGCCATTATCGAAAAGTGATAGTCACCACCTTTGCCGTATTCCTGTTGTCGATTCCTTCGGCCGCCGGGCAGGGGTCGATTTATGGCGCAGTTGCTCGTTCCGGCGGGAGCGTCCCGGCCAATGGTGAGTTGAGTTTCTTCGGCTACCTTGATGATACCGACGAGGAGATACGTATCGAATCCTCAGTTGGGGCTGGGTATGACGCCGGCTTCTGGTTCGATGATTTTCAGAATTACCAGACCGAAGCACCCGGTAACCCCTACGACCACCACTTTTTCGATATTGGACAGGGCGAAGGGTACCTGTTGTCGGATACTATGCCTGACAATTCGTTTCATCAGGAGGATATTACGCTGGGTGAGATATCCTGGCCGTCGGCCCCGACGACATTCGACGGTAGATTTATTTCCGGCAGTTCAGTGGAGATCACCTGGGATACCGCCCCCGAATTGACCGTGCATGTTTATCGGCGCACGGTGCCGTCTGAAGGGTCGTTTTTCCGTATTGATGATCCGACCGGATCATTAACCAACCCCGGTGTTGCCGGCGGCCTGTTTCTTGACACGTCGGCGGACAGCACCCGCAGCTACCAGTACCTGTTGATTGCCGAGGACGCGCAGATGCGGCTCAGCCCACATACGGCGATTTTGACGGTTAGCTATGAAGCCACTTGCTGTGTTATTCGGGGCGATGTCGATCACTCAGGAGCATTACCCCTGGATATCGGTGATCTCATCTACCTGGTCGATTTCATGTTCACCGGCGGGAATGAGCCTCAGTGTCTGGACGAAGCTGACATCAACGGCGACGGTCTGCCAACCATCGACATCGCGGACCTTGTATTCCTGATTGACTACATGTTTCAGTCCGGCCCACCACCACCACCCTGT
>JAUXBJ010000150.1 GCA_030619425.1 bacterium | reverse complement strand
TATTCTACAACCGAATTCGTCGTCATTCTACTCTGGGATACATGAGTCCAGTTGATTTTGAAGAAAAGAACAGTTATGCTTAATAAACTGTCCACCATAACGGGGGAAGATCAAACCTGACCTACAAGCTGACTGCCACCGAGCCAAACCGTCGGTTACTGCTCTCAACATTATATTGCCACCTTCGTAAATTCTGTGTGATATTGTTTGACCGGTCGGTGTTGTAAAGCCTGAGGGTTGGATTCAGGAATCGCTGACATGTCAGTCATGTGGCGCGAGGTCGTTCAGGCCGTGCAGCCGGTTATGCACACCTTGTTGGAAAGGCATTTGAAATGAATACTGCAAGCAAGCTTCTCACTATGGTGTTATTGATGCTCCCGGCAATCACCGGAGTTGCCATAGCGGACGATTTGACCACGGACGCCGAAGTCCGGGCGCTCATCAGGGAAATCGACCAACTCTACCGCAGTGAGTCCAGCTACGCCGTACTGGAGATGGAGGTGGTGACACCGCACTGGCAACGCACGCTGACTATGGAAGCCTGGAGCTATGGGACCAAGAAGACTCTGATTCGCATCACCTCTCCCAAGAAGGAGAAAGGGGTCGGCACCCTGCGGGTTGAGAACGAGATGTGGAACTACCTGCCCAAGACCAACAAGGTAATCAAGGTGCCGCCTTCGATGATGATGAGTTCCTGGATGGGGTCGGATTTCACCAATGATGACCTGGTCAAGGAGTTCTCGTTGTTCGAGGACTACAGCTATGAAATAATCACACCCGACACCGCCGAGGCGAGCCTGATCTACGTCAACTGCATCCCACGCGAGGACCTGCCGGTGGTATGGGGCAACATCGTCATTGCCGCGCGGCGCAGCGACCATATTCCGGTCTGGCAGAAATACTACGATGAAAAGGGGAAGTTGATGCGGGTGCAGACGTTTTCGGATATCCGAACGTTCGGTGGTCGCAAGATTCCGGCCGTGACTGAGATGGTGCCGCCAAACAAAGAGGGCCACCGGACGGTCATCCGTTACAAGGAGATTGAGTTTGATCTGAAGATCGGCGAGGATGTCTTCTCGCTCAGGAACCTGCGTTCGCTGAAATGAGAGTGATTGAGAATGGTGACGTTCAAGATCGCATTAAGAAACAGTTTCCGCCAGAAACGACGCACGACCCTGACCGTGCTGACCATGCTTGGCGGCTTTGCCCTGGCGTCGATCTCGATCGCCTGGTCCGATGGCAGCTACGCATACGTCATCGACATGTTCACACGGAACCAGATGGGACATATCCAGCTTCATCGAGCCGGCTATCTGGACCGTCCCTCGCTTTACAAGACCGTGGATGACTACAAAACCCTCGGCGCTGCCATCGAAACGGTTGAGCGGGTGCAACACTGGGCGCCCCGACTGTACTCCAGCGGGTTAGCCTCGGTGGGGGAGAAAAGTTCCGGCGTGAGAATCATCGGTGTCGACCCGGAACGTGAAACCGCTACTACCCGCTTCGACAAGAAAGTGACGGCAGGTCGCAGCCTTTCACTGTCAGCATCACACGAAGCGTTATTGGGCACAGGTCTCGCGAAAACGTTGAAAGCGAAAGTCGGTGATGAAGTAGTAATCGTGTCGCAGGGGGCCGACGGATCCATTGCCAACGATCTGTACCGGATCGTCGGGTTGATCTCCAGCGGTGACGCCATCGGTGACCGCACCGCGCTCTATCTGCATCTAACCGACGCTCAGGAGCTACTCGTGCTTGAGAACCGGGTGCATGAAATAGCCGTCGTTGTGGACGGGCTTGATGACCTCGATGAGGTAGCGGCCGCGATACAAACAACCATCCAACAGCCGGAGACAGAGGTAGCTACCTGGCAGGAGTTTGCCAGATCGTTCTACGTGGCGATGCGGGCGGACCAGCAGGGGAGTTGGATCAGTTTGTTTGTGATTCTCCTGGTGGTAGCGGTCGGAGTACTCAACACCGTGCTGATGACCGTGCTGGAACGCAGGCGCGAATACGGGGTGCTTCGCGCCGTCGGTACCGGACCGGGACAGGTATTCAGAATGGTAGTGATGGAAATAATGATTATGGCGGTGGTCAGCATTGTCGTCGGGAGCGCGGTCGCGTACGTCGTCAACTACCAACTCTCAATCGAGGGCGTCGCATTGCCGACATCGTTCACGTACGGCGGAGTCACTTTTGATCGTCTCTACACTATCATCAATGCTCGGAGCTTCTACATACCGGCCGTCTGTATCATTCTGACGGCGGTTGCAGCTTCGTTGTTGCCGGCTCAAATGGCGGCCAGGGTAGCACCGGCCAGGGCAATGCGGACTCATTAGGAGGCGGCTGGATGCGACTCTACATAAAGTTAGCCTGGCGAAACATCTTTCGCAATAAACGGCGCACCTTCATTGCCGGTAGCGCCATTGGGATCGGCCTGGCCTCGCTGATATTCGTCGATGCGATCATCCTCGGGATGGAAGAGAATATGATCCACTCAGCCACCGCCTCGTTTCTGGGTGAAGGCCAGATCCATCGCGACGGATTCCGCACTACCTTTGAACTTGAAAGCACGATCATCGAGCCGGAGAAGGTGACAGCCAAACTCGAGGCCCAGCCGGTGGTGGAGTATTTCACTCCCCGGCTTCTGAGTTTCGCCATGATTTCATCACCGGCCAATGTCAGCGGCGTCACAATGGTGGGGATAGACCCCGACCGCGAGCGAGAGATATCCCAGATTGATGAAGCCGTTATCGAAGGAACCTATCTTGATACAAACAGCGCACGCAGCATCGTTATCGGTGACAAGCTGGCCGATCTCATGGAGGTAGAGTTGGGTGATCGCGTAGTGTTGACGGCATCACAGGCGCACGGCGGTGAACTGTCGCAGGAGATGTTCCGCGTGTCGGGTATCTTTCATATGGCTGTTGACGGGATGGATAAAGGGATGGTTTTCATATCGCTTGGGAAGGCGCAACAGATGCTGAACCTGGCCGGAGAGGTCCATGAGATCGCCCTCAAGTTTAACAACGCTGAAATCGGCCACAACGAGCTATCACCATTCTGGACGACCTATTCGACCGACGGCAACGAGGCGGTGGGATGGGCGACCCTGATGCCCCAAATGAAGGCGGCTCTGGATTTCGGTCAGTTCAGCACTCTCATTGTCGGCTTGATCCTGTTTGCCGTCGTGTCATTAGGGATCATAAACACTCTTTTTATGTCGCTGTATGAGCGGATGTTCGAGTTCGGGGTCATGCGCGCTGTCGGTACACGACCGTTCGCCATGGGGCGGCTGATCGTTTTCGAGGCGGGTGCGCTGGCCGCCGTAAGTTGCGTCCTGGGGATCATCCTCGGCCTGGTTGTCACCTGCGTTTTCACCCGGATCGGAATTGACTATACCGGCATCGAATACGTGGGCGTAACTTTTCGCGAACTGCTCTACCCGGTGATGCAACTCAAGCAGTACGTACTCTATCCAGTGGCCGTGTTCCTGTTGACAATGGTAGTCGGACTGTATCCGGCATCTTACGCAGCCCGCATGAACGCCGCCAAAGCCATGCGACGCAGTTTTTGAAGAGGTACGATATGAATGCAGACAACGACCATAAGGTTATCATTGCCGAGGGCGTCACCAAGGAGTACTCCGACGACGGAGTACCGGTAATGGCGCTGCGCGGGATCGACCTGACGATTGAGCAAGGTGAGTTCGCCGCTATCGTGGGACCGTCGGGCTCCGGCAAAACCACCTTCCTGAATGTCGTCTCCGGCCTGGACAGTATCACCGATGGCTCCGTCCGACTTGACGGTAAGTTGCTATCTTCAATGAGCGGAAGGGAACTCTCGGACTACCGGCGCGACAAAATCGGATTCATTTTTCAAGCGTACAACCTGATTCCGGTGCTAACCGTCGAGGAGAACGTGGAGTACATCATGCTGCTCCAGGGTATTGACAAAAAAGAACGGCACCGACGTGTGCGCGATCTTCTGTCGCAGTTGGGACTCGATGGTATGGCCGACCGACTACCGTCGCGCCTGTCCGGTGGCCAACAACAGCGTGTGGCCGTAGCACGGGCGATTGTGTCACGACCGGCGTTGGTGCTGGCCGACGAACCTACAGCCAATCTGGATTCGAAGACAGCGCTCGACCTGATCGACATGATGCGACGACTCAACGAAGACAGCGGTGTAACGTTCGTTTTCTCCACGCATGACAGTATGATCATGGCTCGTGCCCGCCGTTTGATCGTGCTGAAGGACGGTCGGATAGATCGTGATGAGGCGCAGGCATGAACGGACTGCGACGGTACCGAATCATCGGATTCGTCCTGATGCCCCTGCTTCTCGCAGCGAATACTGTGGCGGTGGACCTCAACGGTTACTACAAGAACTTTGCGGCGGTCTATGATTTGCCGAGATATTCGCTTATCGGTTTCGACTTCGATACTCCCCCGATGGGTCAAGTCACCAGTCGCCTTCGACTCAACGGTCAAATAGCCCTCGGCACGGCGGCCTCGTTCAGTGTCGCCTGGGATATCGTCCCACGCATTCAAGATAGGATGTTATGGCGGGACAATCTCCTGTTCAGCGGGACTGAGGGTTCCGCATATCGTGCTTTCGATTTTGACCGTCGTATCTATCCGGAACCTGACGACTCAGTGGCTAGTTTCGGGCTGTTTCACAATCTGGATCGGGCAGTGCTTTCGATCAGCGCTCGTGATTTCGACCTGTATCTCGGCCGCCAGGCGATTGCCTGGGGATCGGCGAGAGCGATCAACCCGACTGACGTGATCGCACCATACGCCTACACCGAACTCGATACCGAAGACCGCGTGGGGGTCGACGGCGTGCGGCTGCGGGTGCCGCTCGGGTTCATGGGAGAGATCGACGCCGGGTACGTGTTTGGTGATGATTTCGAGTTCGAGCAAAGCGCGTTCTTTCTCCGGGGGAAGACATACCTTTGGCGAACCGATCTGTCGGCGATGGTGGTCGGGTTTCGTGAGAACCTGATGGTTGGTGTCGATTTGGCACGGGCGGTCGGAGGAGCCGGGGTGTGGCTGGAAGCCGGTTATGTTTTCGATCACGCTTTGGATGACCGCTGTTCCAACGGTTCAGATGATTACCTGCGGATGTCGCTCGGCCTGGATTACAGTCTCACCGGGAGGGTCTACGGTTTCGTCGAATACCACTTCAACGAGCCGGGCGGCGATGCCGGAGAATACTTCTCCAGACTCACCACCACAGCGTACCGTGACGGCGGCGTCTACCTGATGGGACGGCACTATATGATCCCCGGTATCTCATGGCAGATCACACCACTGATCTCCGGCGGTGGTGAGCTGTTGGTAAACCTTGGTGAACCTTCGGCCCTCATCGCGCCAAATGTCGAATACAATCTGGCCGAAGACATCTACCTGTCCGTCGGCGCCTTTATCGGGATCGGACGAAGACCCGGACTTGAACTTAGCGAGCCGTTCACATTCGAAAACCTGCGGCTCCGCTCGGAGTTTGGATCCTATCCCAACATCTACCACACCTCGTTCCGAGTGTATTTCTAGTAACGCATGGGTGCCCCACCCCGCCAGGGCGGGGCTGTGGGTTCGGTAAGATGTCGAAAGCATCCTTCGGCTCCGCTCAGGACAGGCTCAGGGTTCGACCTGCAAGAGCTCCTTCCCTC
>JAUXBJ010000169.1 GCA_030619425.1 bacterium | reverse complement strand
GAACCTGCGGCGGGTTGTCGGCTGAGCCGGTGATAGTCAGCAGACCGCTGCCGTCGCCGTAATCTTCCAATTCGACACCGGTCGGTGCATCAGGCAGGCTCAGGAGCAGCGGTGTCTCCGGTGAACCGTTCACACTCACCACGATCTCCTGCACTTCGCCGACTACCACCCGAATGGTGTCAATGACATCCAACGTGGGGATACCGGAGGCGCGAAAAGCGTTGAACAGCCCCCAACCGAAATCGTTGTCGGGATTCTCGGCCCGATCGGCTGTTGATCGTGCCAACTCGCGGAAACGTTCAGCGGTCATGGTCGGGTCATACTGAAGCGCCAGTGCCGCTCCACCCGCCACCAGCGGGGCCGAGAATGAAGTACCCCCATGGAACGAGAAACCGCCGGTGGGCAGCGGATGGGTAGTGTAGACGGCGACACCCAAGGTAGTCACGTCCGGTTTGATGCGACCGTCGGCGGTCGGGCCCGGTGACGAAAAGCCGGCCAGGCTTGAGTCCGGGTTGACGGCGCCGATAGCCAATACGCTGTCACCATCGGCCGGTGCGGCGATACTGTTCCATGACGACCCGCGACTGTTGCCGGCGGAGGTGATGACGACGATGTTCTTCGACGCTGCGATGTCGGCGGCTCTCGTTATCAACGCGGTGTTACCGTCCATGTCATCAAGCGTGTAGCTGCCGCCGTCGGTGAATTCGCTGTAACTCAGCGATGACGTGATAATATCAGCACCGATAGAGTCGGCCCACTCGGCCGCGGCGATCCAGTTGTCTTCTTCGAGTTTGATCTCGGTGCCGTCGCAAGTGATTTCGGTCTTGGCGAGCAGAAAACCGGCTTCCGGTGCGATACCGATCAGCGTATCCGGCGCGTAACCAGCAATCACTCCATACACCAGGGTACCGTGATAATTCTGGGGATTATCTGAGCATTCGGCCTCGCCAACAGAACTGTCCAGATTGATGAAATCATAACGAGCCAGGATCGACGCTGTCGACAAGGCCGGGTGGTCAGTGTCGAAACCGGTATCGAAAATCGCGATCACCACGCCGTCACCGGTGATACCCATACGGTGAAGTCTGTCGGCCTGGATGAATCGATTTTGTCGTAGCGACTCGCCGTAGTCATAGTCGACAGTGCTCTTGGGGATAGCGTCGACATTATACCTTATGATTTCAGACCCCCTTGTCTTGAGCGTCTTCAGGGTATGCACCTTTTCAACGAACGGCAGCGATGCTGCTTCTGTTATCTGTGCCGAATCCGCGATCACTGCCACCGCTTTGAGATAGCGCGAAGCATGACGGATAATGACGCCGGTGCTTTCGATGGCATCAAGGGCCGCCTGTGCAATGGGGTAGTCCCGCTGATCGATGAGTAGACCCGTCGCGTCCACTTTGGCGCGCCTGAGGTGAGCGCGAATGGTGAAGGGGATCGGTTGGTCGGCGACGGCCGTGCTGTCGACAAAGATCCAGTAGATGCCGGGGTAGTCACCGGCGGCGAGAGTTGCGCGGGCATCGTGGGTAAACTTGTCGAGTGGGGGCTGTGACGATGCGTCGCCGATGGCCGCCGATACCAGTATCGAAACGAGGATCACTAACGATGATCTAATCATCTTCCTCCCACAACGGTAGAAGGACCGGTGACGTGTCATTCATAGTTGGAAACGTGAAGTCTTTTGACGAATTCCTCCACCGTTCAAAGAGGATATCGTGGTGCTGTTCATTTTCAGCGGAGTCGAGAATAGCCGTAAGATCTCTCTGAACCGGGTGGCGGTATCGGCATGTCTCAATAAACAAGCGAATAGCCCTCCACAGTTTCCGTTCGCCCAGGTTCCACGACAGTTCGTAGAACAGTCTGGGGACGCTGCGCAGGCGCTCTTCGGCCAGCGATCTATACGCTTCAGTGGTGTCAGCATACCTATTGTACCAGTTCTCATATGCCTCAATCATGCCGTACCCCTTTCCGTGCATATCGTACAGCGCAGTTATGGCAGAGAAATAAGCCAGACCGTAAGCGTACGGCAAAGCGTAGTCCGTTGAATCCGACAGCCACGGTGTGAACCAGCATCGAGTCAGTCGCATTGCGAGTAGTGCCCTGATCAGATCGTGGTCGCTAACCTCTTCGGGCAAAGTCACCATTTGCCTTGTGGGTGGTTCGGCCTGAATCGCTGCCGCCGGTGCGATGCGCAAGTTCTGATACGGGAACGGCCCCAGTTTCTCCTCGAGGCTCCGCATCACACAAGCTGCCTCAGCAGCTACAAACCCCGCCCACACTTCGCTCAACTCCGGCGGGTAGCACACTTCGATGGTCACACTATCGACATAGGCGCGGTCGCGAAGTAGTCCTTTCTGCGCCACAAAGGAGAAGTCGATATCGTTCTTTGAGAGAATGTAGAAGTTCTTGTGCCCGGACTCGAACAGAGGATGGTACTTGATTCCGGCATACTCCTGCTGGTGTTGGTTGACGATGTCGACATAAACTGAATCGTTGTGCGCCGGTGGCAGGAGTCCGTAGTGTTCCTTGTCATTGACCAATTCACCGGGATAGGCCAGACTGTAGGCCGAGTCCATCTTAAGCGCCATGGCGAAATCGGCAAACTCCGACATGCTCTGATCAATCACACCCTCGGTCGGCGTGTACCAACGTCCATCGCGAAAGGCAGCAACCTTTGGATACCATCCGGTGTACACCACAGCCGATGAATTTTCGGTGTCGATGCCTGAGCCAAGATGCGTCTCAAACGTCATAATGAAAAACGCCTTTGCTCCCGGTGCGAGTGGCCGAGGGAGGACGGCGGTGATCGTGCGGTCATCGATAATCAGTTCACTTTTGGATAACGGCACTCCGTAGCACAGCATGGAATCGAGTCGCATGTATGGCGGTTCTGTATTCATGCTGGTGTCGTGAGGATCAAGGATAGGTATCCCGGTGAATAAATGAACTTCACCTACACTGTCGTCCGTTCGGTTGCGGTATTCAACTTCGAGCAGTCCCCGCACCAACAGCGAATCCGGCTTGACTTCGCCGCGGAAGCTGTAGCGCACGGGAGGAATATGCGGCGGCGAGCCGGCCCTGAAATCCGGATGCTGATGGCCGCGTGTCTGGGCGGAGGCGGTGGAAGTCAACAGCATCACCAGGCCAATAGTGACCAGACTTAGAAGCGCCGTGGTGGTCATTCCTGCAAAACGGGCTTTCCAAAGAACTACCGGGTGGTGGTTATTCCTTTGCTGTGGGCGGCAGACGTCCTCGTCTGCCCCTTGATTACCTTGGATACGTCCTTCAAACGGGCAGACCGGGAGGCCTGCCGCGCACAGTATCATGGGTTTTGGGAAAGTCCCAAAAGCAGGAATCCCGTTCAGGTGATGTCGGGCGACCCCACCCGACGCTTTCTCCCTAACCAAGAGACTGTCAGGCGAGTCGCCTGACAGCACCGGGGAAGTATGTCGATGACCTGCCCACATCACTTCTTAGAAAAGGTCCTTCAGGAGACCTTCGGCTTTCTTCTTTAGATCGTCCCCAAGGTTGTCTTTGATGGCGCTGATATCCAGATTCAGTTTTGGACTGTTCATCGTCCCGCCGATTGAGAGCGGCAATCTCACTCGACCGCCGTTGTCGCTACCGAAAAATGATGACAAGCCGCCCAGCAGTTTCTGCGATCTTTCTTTTGACAGCAAGAGCGATCCCTGATAGTTCAGTCCACCGTCGAAACTGTAGTATCCGCCCAACTCCAGGTCGCCAAGGTCACCGAGAGCCGTCGTCAGTTTGTCTATGCCCACCCGACCATCCTTGACGACGATATTGGTCGTGGCGTTCTTCAACGTCTGTTCCTGGGCAAACGTCTCACCGAACTGCGACGCCAGATTGCTCACCAGTTCATAGGTGGCGCCGGAAGTGCGCAGCTTACCGTCGTTCATGTCCATCTTGCCGTTCATCGACAGCGAGTTCAGGAACTCCTCCGGCTCCCAGCCGCGAGCGTCATAACTACCGTTGAGGTCGATTTTGCCGAACAGAAAGCCGCCCATTTTCGAGAACCGTGAGACGAAGTCATCCGCCTCGATCTGCTTCGCCTGAAACTCACCCTGATACACCGGGTTCTCAAAGTCGGTCAGGTCAATAGTCGTATTGCCCTCAACCTCGCCGGTGTATACGTTACCGGTCACGTCGTGGCAGGTGATCTTGCGATCCTTGATGACAGCCTTCCCTTTGATATCGCTGAACTCGACCTGACTATATATCAGCGTGTCGATACTGAACCGTCCCCGCCCGTTGATATCCGGCAGGATAATCGGCGGCACCGAGTCGGCCGGGAGACTACTTCGGTTGACACCGGAACCGGGCACCGCCTCGGGGAAGAGACTGTCAAGATTCAGGCGCTGCGAGGACAACTCGAATATGAACATCGGTTTCTTAACCCGACTCTGGTCCACGATCTCAAGAGGCAGAAGATATGGAAACGGATCGATCAGTTTGCCGGTGAACGAGACATCGGATGACGTAAACTTCACCTGCATTTCTTGCACCGTGATCGTATCGGGAGTGATCAGCAGATCGACCCTAAGGTGCTCAATCGGCTCCGGCATGTTGTCATCGTTATAGGAAGCGTCGGCCAGTGACAGGCTGCCGCGCGGCTTGAAATTCGAAAACTGATCGGCGGAACCGGTCAGGTTGATATCCATCTCAAGACGACCGGCCATTTGAGGGTGACTTTGTTGATCGAGGAAGCGATTCAACATGGCCAGGTTCAATGCTCCCTTTATGGCGCCATCCATCGACGGCGTCACCCTCTCTGCTTCGGACGAGTCAGCCATCAGGTACGGCACCAGATTGTTGATGCGCCCCGAGAATGACAGATTGCCGCCGGCTGTTTCCAGCGATAAACCCCTCACGCGCGTCAGGCTGTTGTCGACAAATATATCCAGTGAAAACTTTTGGATCGGTTCCGGAAGGAGATTGGATTGATAGCTACCGTTTTCGATTGACAGATCACCCGAGAACTCCATTTCAGTCGGTTGCGACACCAGTCCGGAGAACTTGGTGTCGAACTCCATCTCGCCGGTCAGCCGGTGCTCTCCTTCGGCAGGGAGAAACGGTTCCACAAAAGCGAGGTTCATCTTCCCGGCCAACTCTCCGCTCACTGAGGGGTCGTCGAAGTTATTCACAGTCAGTCGTCCCGTCAGCGGTCGACCGTCGAAAGAGCCGTCCTCGATATTCATCCGCAAATTGTCCAGCTCGAAATCAACCAGGGCGCGTCGGAATTTCAGCTTGCCGGGGATGTCGCTACCCGTCATTTCCAAATCGGTGATCACGGCGCTGCCTGAGTAACTGAGTGGCTCTGCCTTTGACTCGTCATAAGACAGGTCGACGTCAAGAGTGAAGGCTCCATCGAAATCAAAGCCTTCAAGCGCGGCCAGTTG
>JAUXBJ010000338.1 GCA_030619425.1 bacterium | reverse complement strand
CGGCCAAGCTATAGTTGACCGCCATCAATCCGCCCCAAAGGACTTCCTCGGTGGACTTGGCTTCATTCAACTCGTGTGAGGCCGTCAACCGCTTGGGGTGCGTGCCCGCTGCCTTATAACGCCCCTCAAAACCGTTTTCATACATGCGGTACTTGTGGCCATAATTCAGGCTGGCCACAACGCCCAGCGGACGTTCAAGAACTGATAGTTGATCTCCGTAAGACAGTGAATAGCTCTGATCCGGAGGGGCCGTGCGAACCGACGGTATCATCTCAGGCTTGAAAGAACGACTGGATGTATCCATGTAGTGGGCCAACTCAATGCGCGCGGTATCCGTTTCAACGATATCGAGAAAACCGGGTACGTCGCCCGACTGCCTCTGAAGATCGGAATTGATATTGACGTAATCCGGGATATCACGATGACCGTTGTCGTAGCCGAGCCAGTCGGTGGAACTGCGATCGTGCGTCAGATAGTTGGAGTTGCCCGTGGCAACCGTGTTGTAAGAGGTGCCAATTGACAGGTTCAGAGTACGTTCCGAAGGATAGTCCTTGGTAACCAGATTGGCGCTGCCGCCGGCGAAGTTACCTGGCTTGTCGGGGCTGAAGGTTTTTTCGATAACAATGTTGTCCAGCAGACCGGCCGGGATCATGTCCAGCGGCACACCCTGCTTCTCAAGGTCCGGGCTGGGCAACGGGCTGCCATTCAAGTTGGTATTGGAATAGCGATCACCCAGGCCACGGATATAAACGAACTTCCCGCCGATAACCGATGCGCCGGTGATCTTGCTCATCGCCTGGGCGGCATCGCCACTGCCGGAGCGGGATATGTCCTCGGCACTGATAGCGTTACTGATAGTCAGAGCCTTGCTGCGCTTCTTGAGCATAGTAGCTTCGGTATTCTGCACCGCCGTCGCACTGACTTTGATACCTTGCAACTCAATGGCCTGCGGCTGAATAGCTACATTCAGCACCGCAGCTTTTCCGTCGCTGACTACCACCGACACCACTTCGGTTCGAGTGTAACCGACACACGAAATGACGATGTCATAAGTGCCGGGTGGTATCTTCTTGATTGTGAAATTGCCGTCCAGATCGGTCCGAGCACCGACCATGGTACCTTTGAGCATGAGTGTGACGCCGATCAGCGCCTCGCCCGTCTCCTTGTCGACCACCTTTCCGGTGATCTTGCCGGTAGCGCCATCGGCTGCGCTGACCGATGTGGTCAGCCAACCGGTGAGGGCCAGGATGATGACCAGGGTTAGCCACGGCGTCAACGCCGAAGCGATCTTCTGCATCCTTGCTGTGCTGGTCATGTTGGTTAGTGTCATGGATTACTCCTCCTTGACCGTACTCTTGTTTGTTTCACCAATTCCCATTCTCTCTTTCCCACTGATGCAAGGGGGGCTGATGCCTCCGTCGCGAATCAGTTAGCCCGAATAACAGTTCGCATTGTTAGCTGAGTGTTAGCGGAATTATAGGATTCTGTTTAATATGGGATTCTGGTCTGCCTCATTGAATACCCGGCCGAAGATATTGTCTGTGATTTAGCCATTATCTTGATCTTGAAGACCTTTTGACCGATATTACCGGGGTAAGAAAACACGACAGGTAAACTCAGCATGAGCAACCAACCATACAAATCATCCTACCGGCGCTACGTCACACTGGGGGTGCTACTTATCTCACTTTGGGCCGGTCTTTGTCTCACCGGGTGCAAACCACTTCGGGATAAACTTGATCGCTACCTGACCAGAGCACAAGAAGCCTGGCGGTTCAGTGGTTCAGTATTGGTGGCCAGGGACGAACAGGTGATCCTCAACAAAGGATATGGATTTGCCAACCGTATCTTCGAGGATCCCAACACGCCAAACACCAAGTTCTACGTAGGCTCCATCACTAAGCAGTTCACAGCGGCAGCCATACTCAAGCTGCAGGAGAGGGGGCAGTTGCGTGTAAACGATCCCATCACGCACCATTTGCCCCACTATCCGGCTGATCCCGGCGACCGCATCACCATTCACCACCTGCTGACACATACCTCCGGGATTCCGAACTACACCGACCATCCCGAAATCGTCCTTCTGCGAGATCGCCCGGTGGCGACGGCCGACTTGATCGAGTTTTTCCAGGACTGGCCGCTGCTTTTTCAACCGGGTGAAGGATTCGAGTACAGCAACTCCGGGTACGTCATACTCGGGGCGATAATCGAAGCAGTGTCGGGTCAGTCGTACGAAGCATTCTTGCACCACGAGATACTCAAACCGTTGGGGATGCTGGACACCGGCTACGGACGGCGCGAAGCGGCGCACCCGCAGCGAGCCGACGGTTACACGCTTAACCGCGATCGTGCGGTAGTCGATGCTGTCCCCACTCGGTTGAGTGTGCTTCACAGCGCCGGTGCTCTGTATTCCACAGTGGAGGATATGCTTCGATGGGACCAGGCTCTATACGAGGAAAGGATTCTAAGCACTGAATCCATTGACGCCATGTTCACACCTTATCATAAGGACTATGGTTATGGCTGGGTCATCGACACACTGTTCGGACGGCGGCGCACTTCACACGGCGGCTTTCTCGACGGATTCAATTGTGTGGTGGAGCGGTGGGGCGATGCCAGGCTCTTGATCGTGGTATTCACAAACGAAGATGATACTCCGGCCAGAAAGATCGCCCGTGGTTTGGCCGCTATCTGTTTCGGGCAACCGTACGATCGGCCAGTGATAAAACCACCCGGTAAGCTGGACCCAAACCTCCTGAACGATTACGAAGGCGTCTACCGAGTGTCGGACGACTTGCTGAGATGGATTACGGTGCGTCAGAACATACTTTATCTACAGACCGGCGATGGTCCCATGGAACTGCTGGCGCCGGAAACCACCGACCGCTTCTTTTTCACCTCGGATAACACCATGACGATCAGCTTCGTTCGCGACAGCACCGGAGACATCGTCGCCCACATACTCTATTCCGACGGCGATTTTTTCAGAGCCGAGAAACTTAACGAGGCCGACTGCCCTGCATTCGCTCTGCCGCTGAAGGCTGTTCCGGTGGACCCACGGATTCTGGATGAACTCGTTGGAAGCTACCGGTTCGAGACTATGATTCCATCTGTCGAGGTTGGGTTTGAGTTGATGGTCTCGCGCCTCGGCAATCATCTGCTGGTGTCAATGGACCCCGATGTGGTTGAGCACATGTATCCCCACAGTGAATCAGAGTTCTTCCACCGCGAGGTGGATTTCCATCTTACTTTTGAAAGAAATGACAGTGGCCATGTGACCGGTTGTGTCCTTCGCATGGGGAATGCGTCCGCAAGGGGCAGCAGAGTTCGGTAAGGTCTTTCCGCGACGGTTTACGCGGCCGAATTCTCGACCACCCAGTTGCGGAACTCGTCTCGTAGACCCCGCACAAAAGGCTGTAACGGCGTCGACGAATGTGCTACACAGCCTAAGCCGCAGTTCCAAGTAAGATAGTCCACGATGGCCCGCCATCGACAAGTCGGATCGTAGCCAT
>JAUXBJ010000152.1 GCA_030619425.1 bacterium | reverse complement strand
TGGCCTGGAGGGCGCCGAGCTTGGGCACAAAGTTTATGACATTCGCTGCGGCAAGTGTCACGAGTTTTACGGTTACAACGACAAATCGGAATCTTTGCTGGGGCTCGATCCTGAGGAAATCACCGACATTCTCGACATGGCCGAGGACTTCGCCGAGGAAATGCCGCCCTTCACCGGTGACGACGCCGAGCGACAGGCACTCATTGAATACTTGCGATACATGACAGAACAAGCGGAGAGTAAGGCGCCATGAACCTACCGGATTACAACTTCTTGTCGGCCCCCTTGTGGATAGTAACAATTCTGCACCTGGTGACGCTTACTGTTCACTTTGTCGCCATGAATTTCATTTTCGGCGGCACGATGGTTCTGCTGCTCAGTCGCTTGGACGACAAATGGCAACAGCCGGCGGTGAAGAAGTATATTAGACTTCTGCCGACAGTGATGGCGGGCGCGGTGACTTTTGGAGTGGCGCCGCTTCTGTTCCTGCAACTGACCTACCATCGTCTGGTCTATTCTGCCGCTATTGTCTCGGGCTGGTTCTGGCTGATGATAATCGTGGCCGCAATAGTCGCTTACTACTTCTTCTACGGAGCAGCGTTTTCCGCGGACAAAGCTGTCAAGCGACTGCCCGCCTACCTCGCCGTTGCCGTGGTCGGGTTACTGTACGTCTCCTTCGTCTATAGCTCCGTATTCTCGATGGCGGAACGTCCGGTTCTTATGGGTACCCTGTACTTCCAGACACAGAGCGGATGGGCCATCAATCCGGATGTCGGCTCGTATTTGTTTCGATGGTTGCACACGATCTTCGGAGCGCTCATGGTGGGAGGCTTCTTCGTAGGCTTGTTGGGTCGCGACACACCGGCCGTTTATGAAGCCGGGCGACGCGCCTATCTGGTCGGTATGGTGACGGCGATGCTGACCGGGTTGGTGTATCTCTTTATGCTGGGCGACTTCCTGTTGCCGTTCATGCGCACGGTAGGTATCTGGATAGTGACGATCGCTTTCTTTCTGTCACTGGGCTCCATTCACTTCTTTTTCAAAAAGAAGTTCCTTCCCGCCGGGATCATGCTGTTCACGTCGATGTTCGGCATGGTTGCAACACGTCACGTCCTTCGGCTGGTACGGCTCGATGGCGTGTGGGACCCATCCGCGATTCCGGTCCTGCTGCAGTGGTCGGTGTTCCTCGTGTTCCTGGTCTTTTTTCTGCTGGCCATCGGTTTGGTGGTATACTTGCTGCGTCTATTTTTCGCCGGACGCCGGTGAACCCCGTTAGTCACCGACATCATAGCACTTTTTGCTTGCATTGGTTGCATCTTCCCGCTAATTGGCCGATATGTTTCGACTCATGGCAAAAGACCTGGCCAAACGTTTCGGTGCGCGTAAGCTTTTCTCCGCACTGAATTTCGAGTTGACCACTGGTGACTCACTGGCCGTGATCGGACCTAACGGCTCGGGCAAGTCGACCCTCATAATGACCTTGCTGGGGTTGCAGCGACCCACGAAAGGCAGCATCACCTTCGCCGAGGGTGACACCGAACTGGATGATGCCACCCGACGACGACTGGTATCGTTCGTTTCGCCCTATCTCAATCTATACGACCAATTGACGGCTGAAGAAAATCTGAAGTTCTTCATCACTGTATCCGGCGGCCATGTCACCGGCAAACAGATCAACAAGGTCCTTCAGCAAGTAGGCCTTGAAGGACGGGGTGTCGATCCGGTAGCCGAGTTTTCATCAGGCATGAAGCAACGACTCAAGTACGCCCTGGCCCTCTTGAGCAACCCGGCTTATCTGTTTCTCGATGAACCAACCTCCAACCTCGACCGCGAAGGAAAAAAGATCGCGGTCCAACTGGTGGAACAGCTTCGCGCCGAAAGCATCCTGATCATCGCCACTAACGAAGAAGAGGAGTACCAACTTGCCACCGCGCAGTACCGGCTTGGACAGTAAAGCGTTGGCCGTTTACGCCAAGGATATGCGCCTTGAGTTGCGCAGTCGCTACGCTCTGAACGCTATCCTGATGTTCGCCATTACAACTCTGGCCGTGGTGTCGTTTTCATTGGGGCAAAGTGGGCTGTCTCCGAAGCTGCTCTCGGCGCTGTTCTGGATAGTGATTTTCTTTTCGGCCATGTCCGGACTGGCCCACGTATTTGTCCGTGAGGAGGAAACCGGCACCGCTCTGGCCTTGCGACTTATGGCCGATCCGGACCCGGTGTACATCGGCAAACTGGCTTTCAATTTCAGTTTGCTGACGACTATGGCAGTGGTGGTAACGCCGCTTTTCTTCATCTTCACCGACGCTCCCGCGGAACATATCATCTCCTTCCTGCCGGTCCTGGCACTGGGCGTAATCGGTTTAAGCGGTGCGACGACTTTGGTGGCCGCGATCATCTCACGGGCTTCGGTGAAAGGAGCGCTGTTCGCGGTACTGTCTTTCCCAATCCTGATGCCGCTACTCATCGCGCTGGTGGCCGCCACGGAGAAGGTCTTCGGCGGCTCCGGACTGGGCGAGGCTCTCGCTGAGCTTCAGTTTTTGTTCGCTTATGCCGTGGTGATGATCACCGCCTCGCTGCTACTTTTCAAGTTCGTCTGGCAGGACTGAACCGCGACGTCAAGAACCCCTGTGCTTGTGGGCGGCAGCTTCGTAGGTTGGAACCCCTTGTGGGTTCCGACTTCTTGCCCTAGAAAGTCGGAACCGCTAAGAGGGTTCCGACCTACGGGACTACCCGCACCCCAGGGACCTTTGCCAACATGATGGGTTAAACAAGTTGATTTCCCCCGAGTTTGGGTTATACTGGCGCCGAGTTGTATGAGAGAGTGAGAGACTATCGAGATGTGGTGGAAAATCCTATTATTTGTCGGCATGACAGCGATGATTATCGCCAGTTACGTCACGCCGGCCCCGCAACAGCAGATCGGTGAGTCGAGCCGGATTTTCTATCATCATATTCCGCAGGCGTGGATATGCGTACTGGCTTTTGCCACGTCAATGGTTTACTCCATCCGATATCTCCGTAGCCGTCGGATAGAATTCGACGACCGCGCTGTTGAGACGGCCCGGCTGGGTTTTGTGTTCTGTCTGCTGGCGACAGTCACCGGCTCTATTTTCGCCAGGATCGCCTGGGGGTCGTTCTGGAACTGGGATCCCCGGGAGACCTCGGTCTTCGTGTTGCTTCTGATCTACGGCGCCTATTTCGCTCTCAGGGGGGCCGTTCAGGAACCCGACCGGCGGGCTGCGTTGTCGGGAGTCTATTCGATTTTCGCTTTTGTCACCGTGCCTTTCCTGATTTTCGTGCTGCCGCGGATCGTACCGTCGCTGCACCCGGATGACTCGATAGTCGACTCCAGCATGGAATTCACCATGGGTCCGTCAGTCAGGGTGATCTTTTTCGCGTCTCTGGCGTTATATACCGTACTATATTTTTGGATGCTGAACCTGTCCGGTCGTATTGGCCGTCTGGTTCGCGTCCGTGAAGATTTGGAGAGTTAGATGGACGGCAATTACGCGGCGATGGCCGTGACACTGGTGGTCTGGATCGGGTTGTTCTTTTATCTGATGAGGCTCGACAACAAAGTCAAGAGGCTCGAGGAGAAGAACCGTTGAGCGCCAAGTATATTATCGGGGGGCTGATAATCGTTCTGTTTGTTGTTTGGGGTGCGTATTCATTCATGAAGACGACCATTCAGTACGTGTCGATAGAGCAGGCCCGGACGTCGGAACACGTGGTGCAGGTTATGGGCGAAATCGATTTCGACCTCGTGAACTTTAACACTGACGAACGGCGTCTGGAGTTCGCCATTTTCGACGTCGAAGCGCCCAACGAAGCGACCGCGGTTCGTCTGCCGGTAGTGTACTATGGCGTGGTGCCGGGCAATTTCGAACAAGCCACTTCGGTGGTGCTGAAGGGCAAGAGCGCCGATGGTGTCTTTCAGGCCGACCAGATGCTGGTCAAGTGCCCGTCGAAATACCAGGGTGACGGCGGCGAATACCAGGATCCGCAAAAACATCCCGACAGTGCCAGAGTAGCCGGAGCGTAGTTGATGAGTTGGAATTCCCCCGGAGACCTGCTGGTACTGTTCGCCTTTGGCCTGAACCTGCTGGTTGGATTCGCTTTCTTCCTCATGGCGCGCGGCCATCAATCGTTTGAAGGTCTGGCGCGAAAGAGCTATCACACTTTCGTCGTATGCGTCGGCCTGGCCGTAGCGTATCTATTCTATCTTATCTTCAGCCACAACTTCGCTATCAAGTATGTCGCCGAGTATTCGGATCGCTCGCTCGAATTCTTCTATTTGCTATCGTCGCTGTGGGCCGGTCAGGAGGGCACCTACTTATTGTGGCTGTTCTTCAGCGCCTTATTCGGCTATGTAATCATCAAGCGGGGTGGTATCTATAAAGACTGGGGTATGGTCGTCTTTTCGCTGGTCAATCTCTTCTTCCTGTTCATCCTTGTCCGTCTCTCGCCTTTTGCATTGGCCGATGTCGTCCTGGGTGATGGCTACGGTTTGAATCCACTCTTGCAGGACCCGTGGATGGTGATCCACCCGCCGGTGATATTCGTTGGGTATGCCGCGGCTGGTGTCCCTTTCGCCCTGGCCATGGCGGCTCTGATCATCAACGATTACTCCGACTGGGTCAAGCGCGTTTTCCCGTGGGTGGCAGTGTCGGCCCTGATGATCGGTATGGGAAACATATTGGGGGCGTATTGGGCCTACAAAACCCTCGGCTGGGGCGGTTATTGGGCCTGGGATCCGGTGGAGAATTCATCGCTGATTCCGTGGTTCGCTTCACTTGCTCTGATTCACGGTCTGCTTCTGGAGAAGAGAACCAAGGGAGCCTTGCGCAAAACGAACCTGTTATTGAGTGCGCTGACCTTCATTTTAGTAGTCTACGGCACTTTTCTCACACGCAGCGGCGTGCTGGCTGATTTCTCAGTGCACAGTTTTGTCAACCTGGGTACGAATATTTACCTCATCGGATTCATGATTGCATTTGTGGTGCTGACGGTGGCTCTCTTTCTGCCGAGACTGCGGTCGATTGGAAACGTCCCGATTGACTACAACTTCTACGGACGGGACTTCACCCTGGTGGCGGCCACCGCGCTACTGTTTGCCTTCGCTATGATTGTGCTCTTCTGGAGTTCGCTGCCGTTTCTTACATCGGTTTTCACTGATCAACCACGCGCGGCTGATGTCACCACCTACAATGATTTCGCCCTGCCCTTAGCCATAGTCTACTCGTTGATTCTGGCTATTTCACCGTTGACCCGACAGGATAACTTCCGTCCATCATCGTGGCCAATACGCCTGGTATTCGTGGCCTTGGGTGCTATGGCCACCGGTATAGGGCTGTTCTTTTTGTTGTCCACGGCCTCTCTGGCATTTGTGCTGGTCTTTGGTGTGGTCGTCACCGGGATGGCCATGTACCTGATGAAACCTGACTGGTGGGGTCGACTGATTCCTTCATTCGCGGCGCTGGCCGGTGGCCTGGTGATCTCGGTGCTGGTCGGCGTGCGCGAACCGCTCTATCTGATGTTGTTCTCCATGGCGTCCATGGCCGCCGTTACCAATCTCACCGCAGCTTTCGGCAGCCTGCCCAACGGGTGGCGTTCTATGGCCGGGCATCTGACCCATTTTGGATTCGGTATTATGGTCATCGGCGTGCTGGC
>JAUXBJ010000404.1 GCA_030619425.1 bacterium | reverse complement strand
GGAGATGGAAAACAAATTCAACATGACAGTGCGCCAACCGCTGGGTGTTTGTTCGTTTATCACGCCGTGGAATTTCCCTATGGCGATCCCATCATGGAAGATGATGCCGGCGCTGATCTGTGGTAACACGGTCGTTATCAAACCGGCCACGGATACCCCTCTGTCGGTGGCCAATCTGATTCAGGCTTGCCACGATGAAGGCATCCCGCCGGGCGTGGTCAACATGGTCACCGGGTCGGGTTCGGCTCTGGGCGCACCGATTATCAAGAACCCGAACGTGCGCGTTGTCTCGTTCACGGGGTCGACCGAGGTGGGCCGCAAAGTTTCTGAGGCCTGCGCGACCGATTTCAAGCACTGTTGTCTGGAGATGGGTGGCAAGAACGTTCAGATCGTCATGGACGACGCCAAACTCGAGTTGGCTGTCGACGGCGCCCTGTGGGGTGCGTTCGGCACTACCGGCCAGCGTTGCACGGCTACCAGCCGAATCGTTTGTCACAAGGATGTGGTCGAGAAGTTCTCATCCATGATCGTGGAACGCGCCAGAAAACTGAAAGTGGGCAACGGCCTGGATGAATCGGTCGAAATGGGTCCGGCAATCTCCCAGGCTCAGCTTGACACCGTGTTAGGTTACATCGAGATCGGCAAGAAAGATGGAGCCAAACTCCTCACCGGCGGCGAACGGCTGACCGGCGGCGACTACGACAAAGGGTTCTTCCTGCAGCCGACGGTTTTCGGCGAGGTCACTCAGTCGATGCGTATCTGGAAAGAGGAGATCTTCGGACCGGTGTTGGGTATAGCTGTTTGTGGTTCACTGGATGAAGCTATCGCCATGGCCAACGACACGCCCTATGGTCTTTCGGCGTCCATCTTCACGCAGGATGTGAACAACGCCTACACCGCCATGCGCGATGTCTACACCGGCATCTTCTACGTCAACGCTCCGACCATCGGCGCCGAGACACACCTGCCGTTCGGCGGCACCAAAGAAACCGGTAACGGCCATCGCGAAGCGGCCACCGCCTGTCTCGATGTTTTCAGCGAGTGGAAGTCGGTCTACGTCGATTTCTCCGGCAGCTTGCAGCGGCCCCAGATCGACAACCAGTAGATGAAGGTGATTTTCAGGTGAGGAACGCTCTTAGAAGTCATAATCGCGCATTCTGCTGAATCGTCAGCCCACGGAGGAAAAGGCTGCCGGGTCTCAGCCCTGCGGCAAGTGTAAAGCTGACAGCTAACGAACGATTTGAACTGATTGGAGTTTGATATGGCTAAAGCCAGGAAAATAATCGTTATGGGCGCCGCCGGGCGCGATTTCCATAATTTCAATTGTCTGTATCGTGACAACAAGAGCATCGAAGTAGTGGCCTTCACCGCCACGCAGATCCCTGATATCGAAGGACGTCGCTACCCGGCCTCGCTGGCGGGAAAGCTCTATCCGAAAGGTATCCCGATCCACGATGAGTCGGACCTTCTGGATCTGATCAAGAAACACGACGTGGAAGAAGTCGTCTTTGCATACTCCGACGTTCCCTACCAGTACGTTATGGAGCGCGCGGCGTATGTTATGTCGGCCGGCGTGCGCTTCGCCTTCGAGGGCGGCAGCCCGACCATGGTAAAGTCCACGAAACCGGTGGTGGCGGTGTGCGCCATTCGGACAGGTTGTGGCAAGTCTCAGACCACTCGCAGAGTAGCGGAAGTCCTGCAGTCTTTGGGCAAGAAGGTGGTAGCGATCCGTCATCCCATGCCGTACGGTGATCTGGCCAAGCAGGCTTGTCAGCGCTTCGCTAAGTTGAGCGACCTTGACAAGCACAAGTGTACAATCGAAGAGCGCGAAGAGTACGAACCGCACATCATGAGCGGTGTCATCGTCTACGCCGGTGTCGATTACGAGATGATTGTCCGTGAGGCCGAAAAAGAAGCGGACATTATCCTTTGGGATGGCGGCAATAACGACATGTCGTTCTATGCCGCTGATCTGCTGATTACCGTGGTGGACCCGCATCGTCCCGGCCACGAATTGAGCTACTATCCGGGCCAGAACAATTTACTGATGGCCGATGTAGTCGTGATTAACAAGATTGATTCGGCTGACCCGGAGGGGGTTGCCGAGGTGCGTCGCAATATCGCAGCTTACAATCCGAGCGCGGTGGTGGTTGATGCCGCCTCGCCGTTGGGTGTGGATAAGCCGGAGTTGATTCGCGGCAAGAAGGTCCTCGTAGTTGAGGACGGTCCTACTCTCACGCACGGAGAGATGGCCTACGGGGCCGGCGTGGTGGCCGCCGAGAAATACGGAGCGGCCGAACTGGTCGACCCGAGACCGTTTACCGTGAAATCGATCACCAGGACGTTTGAGAAGTATCCTGATATCGGCACTCTGCGGCCGGCCATGGGGTAAGGCGATCAACAGGTGAAGGACCTTGAGACCACTATTAACCGCACTAAGTGCGACGCCGTAGTGGT
>JAUXBJ010000183.1 GCA_030619425.1 bacterium | reverse complement strand
AGCACTACCGAGACGTTATCGGTGGCTGCCGATAGTCCACCGGTGGCGCCACGGCTGGCCATGGAGCGAAAGTACACCCGTCCGTCGGTGGGAAACTCGCTCATGCGCACCCGGTCCCCCAACAGCGCGCCGCCCGTAAACGGCGATGACGGATCGACGGCCACAACCCCGACCTTGACACCTTCATTGATAAGTTGACTAACCAGACAATTGACCAGACTGGATTTCCCGGCGCCGGGCGGTCCGGTCAGGCCAATCTTGACAGCCCGGCCGGTTTTTCGGTACAGTTGCCCCAACGCCTCGCGATAGCCCTCGGCGCGATTTTCCACCAGTGTGATCATGCGCGACAGGGCACGAATATCTCCCCGGAGGAATCGGTCGAGTAAGTCCATTGTCACTCGAAGCCGGTAGACAGATTCCCGGCCGTCAGTTTGATGTCTTTGAGGCGGAGCTGTTTGCGCGTGACTTCGTTGTAGGTGTTGTACTCGATGACGTAAGCCAGGTCGACCAGGCAGCCCTTAGATGAAATCTGATGGGCCATCTGACCAAAACCGAAACCGATGACATCAAAAACGGGATCACCCTTGCGCACCCGCATCTTCAAATGATTCTTACCGACTACATACGGTTGTCCCACCACTTCGCAGTTGCGGGTCAGGAAAACGGGCCGCATATTCTGCGGACCGAAGGGTGAAAACTCTTCAAGTGTCTGCATGAGGTGGTCATTGATATCGGTCAATTCGATTTCAAGATCGATGTGGAGTTTTGGCGTGATGTCTTCATTGCTAAGGTGGTTGATCGATACCCGTTTGAATTCCTCGCGGAATTCTTCGATACGGTCGTCTCTGATAGACAGACCGGCGGCGTATTTGTGACCGCCATACTTTATGAGCAAGTTCTCGCACTCTTTCAGCGCTTCACACAAATGAAAACCGGGGATCGACCGAGCCGAACCCTTGCCCTCACCATCCGTCACCGAGATCATGATAGTCGGCAGATGGTACCGTTCGACAATCCTACTCGCCACGATACCGATCACACCCTGATGCCAACCCTCGCCGGCCAGAACAATAGCCCGGTCGTTTTTGAGATCAACCACTTCGTCGATCTGATTCAGGGCTTCTCTAAGCGTGGTCTCATCGATTTCCTTACGACGTTTGTTCACCTCATCGAGCTTGCGGGCAATCTCGGAAGCCACCTTTTCATCCCGTGTGGAAAGTAGACGGACTGCTTCTTTGGCATCACCCAGACGTCCGAGCGCATTGATACGCGGCGCCAGAATGAACACCACCTGGCCGGTACTGATATCCTTTCCCATCAGGCCCGCTACGAAGGTCAGGGATTTGAGACCCGGTTTGGTGGTGCGAGCGATCTGCCTGATACCGAACTTGGTCAGAACACGGTTTTCTCCAACCAGCGGCACGATGTCGGCCGCGGTACCCATAGCCACCAGGTCGAGATGCTCGTCAAGGTCACGCTCATCCTGATTGTGGGCCTGATACAAGGCTTGAGCGAATTTGAAGGCCACACCGACACCGGAGAGTTCATCCGGGTAGTTTGCGCCGTCGGTCTTGGGGTTAATGACGGCCGTTGCCTTAGGGATAACCTCGCCCGGCTCATGGTGATCGGTGATAATGACATCGAGGCCGACCGACCGAGCGTATTCTACTTCCTCAATCGCGGTGACACCTGTATCAACGGTGATAATCAGCGTAACTCCACGCGACTTGGCCTCATCGATTCCATCTTTGGACAATCCGTAGCCCTCGACCAGCCGGTTGGGCAGATAATAATCAACGTTTCCGCCGAGCTTACCAAGCACCATATACAAGAGGGTGGTGGCCGTGATACCATCTACGTCGTAGTCACCGTAGATGATCATCTTCTCGTTGTTACAGAAGGCCTGGGTGACACGCTGGACGCCATCCCGCATGCCGGTCATAGCATAGGGATCTCTCAGGTCATCCAACGTCGGATGGAGAAACCGGTTGATCGTTTCGGGACTGTCAAGGCCGCGGTTAACCAGAACCTTGACTACCTGATCCGGCAGATCGCACTCAGCCACCAGGGCGGCGACCTGCTCCTTGTCCAGTTCCGGAGCCAACACCCACTTTAATGGTGCGGTCCGTTTTATAAAGCTCATCAGAGCCTCCAGAATTTTGGAGGCTTGGAGAGCAGGAGGTAAGCCGAGTTCTGTAATCCCGCAAACGCGGCACCAACAGTCATTTATCTTGATGAACCGGTTGCCCGGCCATTCTATGCGGCCCACCCGGGAATGATAGCGGGGCGAATCAACCCCTCTTCCCCTATTTGGCCTTGCTCCGGGCGGGGTTTACCCACCGTCGATATTACTGCCGACGGCCGTGGTCTCTTACACCACGTTTTCACCCTTACCCGCACATGGCGGGCGGTATAGTTTCTGCGGCACTTTCCGTCGGATCACTCCGCCCCGGCGTTACCGGGCGCCCTGATTCTTTGGAGCTCGGACTTTCCTCACTTCAAACTCTCATCTAAAGCGCGACTGTTTCTCCTGCTTTATCAAGCCAATATCTATACACCAAAAAACACTAACATTCCAACAAAAGTTTCCGGCATTCAAGACATACGCCGGTAGTTGGGCGCTTCCTTTGTGATCGGCACCGAGTGGGGGTGCGACTCGGTAACACCAGCTGAGGTTATCCGTATCAACTGAGCCTTCGCGACCAGTTGAGTCAGGTCGGCTGCACCGCATATACCCATGCCGGCTCTCAGTCCGCCCACCAGTTGATGAACCGACTCGGCGAGGGAACCTTTATACGGTACGCGCCCTTCGATTCCTTCCGGCACCAGTTTGCCGGCGTCCTCTTCGGATTCCTGAAAATAGCGATCCCTGCTGCCTTTCGTCATTGAACCCAGGGATCCCATGCCGCGATAAACCTTGAACGAACGGCCCTCAAACAGAACCGTTTCACCGGGTGATTCCTCCGTCCCGGCGAAAAGCGACCCGATCATAACAGCTTGGGCGCCGCAGGCCAGCGCTTTGGCGACGTCGCCCGAGAAACGCACGCCGCCATCGGCCACGACCGGAATGCCGGACTTGGCCGCCGCCGACACCGCGTTCATAATGGCTGTCACCTGAGGTACGCCGGCGCCGGTCACAATTCGCGTGGTGCAGATGGAGCCCGGGCCGATACCAACTTTGACACTGTCGGCTCCGGCATCGATAAGCGCCTGAGCCCCGTCAGCCGTGGCTACATTGCCGGCCAATACCGGCACTTCGGAATACTTCTTCTTCAGTGCCGTCACTGCTTTGAGAACGCCCTCGCTGTGTCCATGTGAAGAATCAACTACCAGCAGATCAACGCCGGCATCAACCAGACCCGGCACCCGCTTTTGAATGTCAAGCCCCACTCCAACCGCCGCGCCGACGCGCAACCGTCCCTTATCATCCTTGCAGGCCAGGGGGTATTGAATCTTTTTGACAATGTCCTTAACAGTGATCATCCCCTTCAGGTTCTGCTGCTCGTCAACAATTAGCAGCTTTTCGATCCGGTGTTGGTGAAGCAGATCTTTGGCCGTGTCCAGATCTGTGCCCTGTGGCACCGTTACCAGATTCTCATGGGTCATGACTTCCGAGATCGGAACGGTTGGGTCGCGGTGGAAGCGCAGGTCACGGTTGGTCAGAATACCGACCAATCGGCCGTTTTCGGTGATCGGGATACCTGAAATAGAGAAGTGACGCATCACCTCGAGAGCGTCACCGATGGTCTTGTCAGGCGGCAGGGTTATCGGGTCGACGATCATACCGGATTCGGACTTCTTGACTTTGTCAACTTCCCCGGCCTGTGCTTCCGGCGTGAGGTTTTTGTGGATGATACCGATTCCACCCTGACGGGCCAGCGCAATAGCCAGCCTCGACTCCGTCACCGTGTCCATGGCCGACGACATCAGCGGGATGTTCATCATGATCCCGGGCGCAATGGTGGTCGCAACGTTCACTTCACTCGGCAGTACATTTGAGTGCGCCGGCAGAAGAAGGACATCGTCGAAAGTAAGAGCTATCTGTTTCAGTATCTCCGTCATATAGAGCCTCTCCGAAGGTCTGTCAGCCGCGATGACCGAACGACCTAGTTGGATACGTCCTCATCCCAGAACAGAAGACGGCCGCAATTCTCACAAGTGTGGATGCGGTCAGCTTTCTTGATTTCCTGCACCTTGCGAGGTGTCAGCGCCTTGTAACAGGATCCACAAGCACGCTTCTTAACCGTCACGACGGCCGAACCACCTTTCCCCTTGCGGACACGTTCGTAAACTGAACGAGTAGCCCGGGGAATCTGTGTGGATATCCGATCACGCTCCCCTTCTTTGGCCGCCACCTTGTCTCCGATGGAATCGATTTTCTCCTGAAGGATGGCCAACTGCCTGGAATTGGTCTCGTCAGCCGAGGCGGATTTGTCTTTGTATTCCGCGATCTCTTTTTCCAGTTCGGTGAGACGTTCATCGGTCTGCAGCAGTTCGGTCTCCTGGTTGGAGATGACCTCTTTGATGGCATCGATTTGCGCTACCAGGGCGTCGTACTCCTTGTTGGTCTTGATCGACATCATCTGTTGCTGATACTTCTGAAGTTCAGCCTCTTTGGCGGCGATCTCCGACTCAAGGGTCTTGACAGTGACCTTCTTCTCGTTAAATTCGGCGGTGGTGGATTCCAGCTTGGTTTTGGCCTCCTCGATCTCTGTGCGCAGATTATCCATCATGTCGGGAAGGTATTCCTTGGAACGTTCCAACTCGCCAAGATCATAGTCGACAATCTGAAGTTTCAACAGTAGTTCGAGTTCGCTGGGCATCACACCTCCTTGCGCCTGAAGCGGCTTATTCATCGGCACCTCAAACGAGAAACGCATCCTCCTGAACCCTCAGGAGAATGCGCTCTCAAGTATCTTGGTCGGGCCATGCCTTCACCCGCCATTCGGCAAGGTTCGACAGGACAGACTGCTTGTGTTTTGTCTTTTTTCAACCTCTTCATCTTGCAAACTGGGCAATACTGGATTCGAACCAGTGACCTCTCGGATGTGAACCGAACGCTCTAACCAACTGAGCTAATTGCCCAAAAACCTATCCTTCCTTTTCATGGGCCCTGCAGGACTCGAACCTGCGACCCGCTGATTATGAGTCAGCTGCTCTAACCAACTGAGCTAAGGGCCCAATTTTGGCCGAGTTT
>JAUXBJ010000063.1 GCA_030619425.1 bacterium | reverse complement strand
GCGACTGATATACCAAACTCCGGCCAGGAACGACAAAGCGAGCATCAAGCCGTAACTGCGGATAGGGACGGGACCGATTGAAAAAAGCTCAGGATACATAGGCCGTGTTCTGCTCCTCGTCTGGCATCGGCGCCGCGACTTTAGCCGATGCTGTGATGAAGTCTTCGTGAACGTTCACTATTCTGTTGTACTCTTTTGGTGCGCAGCCGCACCGTTTACGATCAGCACGATTTCACCCTTGACACTCCGGTCGGTGGCGTGGTGCACCAGGTCACTGAGGCTGCCGCGCACGAATTGTTCGTAGCGCTTACTGATCTCACGGGCCATGCAGGCCGAGCGGTCACCGAGAACTTCAAACATGTCACACAGACACTTTTCGATACGGTGTGGTGATTCAAAAAAGACCAACGTGTGATCGAGCGTCTTGATTTTCTCCAGCCGTGTCCTGCGGGCGCCCGACTTGTGCGAAAGGAACCCTTCAAAGAAAAAACGGTCGGTCGGCAGACCCGAGGCAGTGAGCGCCGGAATGATCGCTGTCGGTCCGGGCAGGGGCACGATCTCGATTTCATCGTCAATGGCGGCACGGACAATGCGGTAGGCCGGATCGGAAATGCCCGGCGAGCCGGCGTCGGTGATCACCGCGACCGAATCCCCTCGGCTGAGAATCTCGGTCAACTGTCGTGCCCGCGCCGCTTCGTTGCACTCGTGGTAGCTGATCAGACGTTTTTTGATATCGAGTTTCTTCAGAAGCATCCCACTATGGCGGGTATCCTCACAGGCAATCAACTCCACTTCGTTTAGCACCTCCAGAGCGCGGGAGGTTATATCCCCCATGTTGCCGATCGGCGTCGGCACCAGGTACAGTTTGCCCGTCTCAGTACTCAATTGCTCCTGCTACTCCTTGAGGACAACATCGTTCGGTATCGGTTTCTTTCCCAACGGCGCCACGTCCGGCAATCGCCTCTTAAAGGCGTTGCGATTCATCAGCGAAACAATACGGCTGATATCGGCAGCGTGGAAACCTTCCGCTTCCAGCTTTGACATCGACGTCTCGCCATCTTCAACCAGGCGCACCAGCAGTCGGTCAATCTGGTCATAAGCGACGCCAATCTCGCCCTCGTCGGTCTGGCCGGACCACAAGTCGGCGGTCGGAGGGCGGTCGATCAGCGCTTGCGGCACACCGAGCGTACGCGCCATTTGGCGCAGTTCCGTCTTGTAGAGTTGACCGACCGGGTTTATCGAACAAGCGGCGTCGCCATACCAGGTAGTGTAACCGAGGCATACCTCGGTACGGTTCCCGGTACCCAGGACCAGCCTGTCCAGCTCATGGGCAAGGTCGAACAGGATCGACATACGCTCACGCGCCATCTTGTTGCCGGCGCGCAGACGGTTGTGGTCGTCAATCTGCTGATAGTAGGCGTCGATCATCGGCGAGATGTCGACCTGTCGGCTTTCGAGGCCGAGATGATCAGCCAGTTGCTCGGCCAGTTCGATCGATTCGACGGCCGAACTGCGGTAAGGCATCATGACAGCAAGTACCTTATCCGCGCCGACTGCTCCCACTGCCAGAGTCGCGGAAACAGCCGAATCGATCCCACCGGACAACCCAATCACGAAGCCGTTCATACCGGTGCGAGCAAGCGTTCCTTTGATGAACCTCTTAATAGTAGTGATGGCTTGTTCGATGTCGAATTCACGGCTCACGGTTAAACTCCTTCCAGGGACCGTCAACGATATCAGTTTAGAAGCGGACCAGCAAGCAAAATGTTCCCGTGCTTGACATCTGAGGACGCTCAGGCGTATATTGTGTCAGGTTATTTGGCATCAAAATCGACGGAAGGGAATCATGAGTGTAAACAAAGCGATCTTAGTTGGGCGACTCGGCAAAGATCCGGAGTTGCGGTATACGCAATCCGGCACCGCCGTGGCCAGTTTCACGATGGCCACAAACCGACAGTGGAAAGGTCAGGACGGACAGAAGGCGGAGGAGACCACCTGGCACAACATCACAGTCTGGGGAAAACGGGCCGAGGTGGTCAAAGAATATCTGACCAAAGGCCAGCAGATTTACATTGAGGGACGAATCTCCAACCGCAGCTATGATGACAAGGAGGGTAACAAGAAGTACTTCTCCGAAGTCGTGGTGGAGGATTTTCAGTTTCTCGGCAGTCGCGGCGATTCAGGCGGTGGTTCAGCAGGGCCGTCAGACCAACCTGGTCCGGACTTGCCGCCCCCGCCGGCCGGCGAAGCGTCCGATGACGACGATCTTCCCTTCTGATCAAGTTCTGAACATCTTTGTGCAGAAGCCTCGCAGCAGAACCGGCTGCGGGGCTTTCTTGTAACCTCGGCAGATCGCTCTGCGGTCGCCGATTTCTACCCCAATCCCATGCGTACCAAGGCACGAGCGTCTGCCGATTGGAAAAGTTTTCCGCGCGGCACAGATTTAGCAGTACTTACAATCAGTATGCGTCCGTGTGGTCATTATCGCAGTGGAGAAATCAGATGTCGGAAGACCTGACGGTCCGAACTCATCAACCTTATCCCGGTGGCGCCGGTTTCTATCCGACAATATGGCTGATGGCCGTTTCGGCCGTGGCTCTGTCGGCAGCAGTCATCATCTACTTCAACGATCTGTTCGACGAGTCTCTTCTCAGCGAGGTGAGCGGTTCATTCCATATAGCGATCCTCACCCTGATACCCTACATGATATCGGCGGCGGTAGCCGCGATCACAGCCATCGGAATCGTAAACATATATCCGCTGGTCCGAATATCGGATTCGCTCGACGTTCTTCAGAATCATGTGCGGGAGATGGCCATGGGCGATTTGGCCTCAAGAGTTCGCATTGAGTCCAACAACTCGCAATTGCGACGGTTGTCGCGAGAACTGAACTACACCGCCGGTGATCTGGGTCGTCGCATCGCCGAGTGGAAAGTGATCAATCGGCAACAGTGGGAACTCCTTCAGTCGGTTCGTGCCGCCGGCGAAAGCGAAAACCATGACCAAGTGCTGGTGTTAGTGCAGCAAATGGAAAAAAACTGGCGGAAGATCGCCGCCATCGAAGAGCAGTTCATCACCTGATTAACGCGACTGCTCATCCTCCAGTTTGCGAACTCGCTTTAGCAATTCAGGCAGCCGTGCCAGCGCAGCCTCGATCCGGCGCGCCAAACCGATATCCCGAGCCGGCGAACCGAAAACCGTCCGACCCGGCTCGACAGACTTGGACACCCCCGACTGGGCCCCCACGCGGGCGCCATCCCCAATCTGTATGTGACCGACCATCCCAACCTGTCCGGCAAGAACGACACCGTTGCCAAGCTTGGTCGAGCCGGAGATGCCAACCTGCGATACGATAATGCAGTGCGCACCGGTCTCTACATTATGGGCAATCTGCACCAGATTGTCTATCTTGGTTCCCTTGCCGATCCGAGTCGGTCCCAGGGCGCCTCGGTCAATCGAGCAGTTGGACCCGATTTCGACATCATCCTCGATCTCGACGGACCCCACCTGCTTGATTTTCTTCAGCCCGGATTCCGACTCGGCGAAACCGAACCCATCCGAGCCGATTACGGTCGAGGAGTGAACAATGACGTTGTTACCGATACGCGAACCATCCATGATGCGCACGCCGGGATAGATCAGACAGTTGTCGCCGATAACGACATCCCGACCGACAAAAACCGACGACACCAGTTGAGTGCCGCTGCCGACAACCGCGCCGGCACAGAGGTGGCACAGCGGACCAACCCCGGCGGTGGGACAGACCTGCACCGTATCCTCGACCACTGTGGTCGCATGAACGCCGGCATCTGTGAGTGCCTTGTCGGGGTAGAGCAGATCGAGAACGCAGGCAAAAGTAAGGTAGGGATTTTCGTGGCGCAACGCGGCGCAGCGTTGACATGGGCTGTCCGGGTCGAGTACAACAGCCGAAGCACCCGTAGTCTCCAGATGCTTCAGATACTTCTTGTTGGCAACAAAGGTGATATCGCCCTCGGACGCAGATTCAATCGGCGCCGCACCCGTGATGGTAACGTCGGGATCACCGTCCAGCTTAGCCGAAGTAAGACGGGCGATCTCTCCCAGAGTTAGAGCGACCTTATCAGTCAATTTCTTCAAGACGCTTCAAAACCTCGTCGGTAACGTCGTAGGAGTCCTTTATGTAGGCAATGCTCTGAAGGGTGAAGATGACGTCGTAGTTGCCCTCGATAGCAACTTCCTCAATGGCCTGCTGGATATTCTCCAGGATCGGCTGCAAGAGTTGTGACTGTTTGCGTTCGGCCGTACCGCTGGGACCGAACACCGTGCGAGTGTAGGCATCCAGCGCTTCTCTCTTGGCATTGATTGCTAACTCGCGTTCGCGCTTCTTCTCCTCCGAAAGGATCAGCTTCTGCTTCTCAAACTCCTCTGTCAGTTCCCGGAGTTCCTGCTGCATGGTGACTGCTTCGTCCTCCCAGGCTTTGGACTCCGTCTCCCATTCTTCCTGGGCGCGTTGCCAACCCTTGTATTCCTGCTGTAGCCGATCCTCCTTGACAAACCCCATTTTCGATCCCTGCGCCGAGATCGCCGGCGCCAGGCAGAATGCGACCACAAGAACAGCCACCAGGGCCGTTAGCAATTGACTGATTCTGAACATACCTGTCTCCTGTATACTTTGATTTGTTGTCATCGGAAAGTAGAGCCATACTGGAAATGCGGTTTCCAGCCGCGTCCTTCACCCTGGAAGTCATCCAAAGCGTACCCGAAATCGAACCCCAGTGTCCCCAAACCGGGCACGGTGATCCTGAATCCTAACCCCACCCCGCGATACAGGCCGGTAATCGGCTTGATGTCGCGCCGGTGCAACCAGGAGTTGCCGGCATCGAAGAAAATCAGCCCGTAGATCTGCTGTTGCACCAATGGGATCTGGATTTCCATATTAGCCCCGATCATGTATTTGCCGCGCACCCGTGTTCGGAAACTGGTAAAACTGGTATCATCGGGTGGATCAATACCCAGGATGGCGGTCGTATCATTGTAAAAGAAAGAAGTATCCGACTGCGTCACCAGCGAGTCCGGAGTCAGGTCACCGCCGTCGTAACCGCGAACGACGCCGTCGAAATCAGTCCCGCCGGGAGTGAAGCGATCGGTGAGCAGGATGTGGTCATCCCCGGAGGGCGATGTGACCACCCCGTACTCGACCTTCGTGGCCAACGACAAACCCCAAAACAGCGGGAAGAACTTGGCCACCTCGAGCGAATGTTTCTGATAGTGCCAGAAACCACCGAGAACACCGCCGGTGTTCTCGAAGGTGTATGAAAATCTCGAACCGGAAGTGGCAAACTGCGGCAAGTCGCGTGAGTCGCGGGTGATATTCACCGCCAGGCGCGAGGCCGAGCGCCACTCTTCGTTGTAGGACGTCACGGCTCCGGGATACGGGCCGTAATAGTCCTGCCTTGACACGACATTCCGGGTGGGATAGCGGTAGACATATGATGCCTTGTACGAGTTGCGAGCCTCGAAGGCATCGTCAAAGTCAAAGAAACGGTTGCGCTCGAGCAGGTACGAAGTGTAAACACGAAAGTAGTTGTCCGGCCAGCGCAGACGTCGTCCGACCCGGATCGAACCACCCTGGCGACCCTCAGTGTAATCCTCGAACCAGCGGCGATTAACCGTGAAGATGCTGGCGCCAAAAAGCGTTGGTCGACCGAACATCCAGGGCTCCGTGAACGACATTGAAAACGAGTTGCGGCGGCGGCCGAACTCAATACTGAGCGAGACGTTCTGACCGTTGCCGCGAAAATTCGGTATGCCCAACCCCACATTGCCGACCAGTTTGTCCTGACTGTTGTATCCGGCGCCAGCCATAATCTCACCGGTACGTTTCTCGGTGATATCGAACTCGATATCGACATCGCCATTGGGCAGAGCCAACGGTGTGGGGATCACAGATTCAAAGAAGTTCAACGCCATAACATCCCGAATCGACCGGATCAACATAGACTGGTTGAATATCTCGCCGGGGTAAATCTTGAGCTCACGGCGAATGACGTGTTCTTTGGTCTTGTAGTTGCCTACTATCTTGACCATGTTAATATGCGACGGCAACCCCTCGGCCATGTCGTACATGACGTCAACAATGGAATCTTCGCGGGTCGTGCGCAAATCAGCCAGGCGCATGTGAAGATGCCCGATCTCGTAGTAGATGGTATACAACTCTTCGATTGACCTGTTGTACTTCTCAAGATCGAAAACCTGGCCCTCTTTGAACTTCATCCTCCGTTCCAGCAAAGGTGTCTTCAGGACCTCGTTCCCCCTGAAATCAACCTTGCCGAAATAGTAGCGCGGTCCCTCGTACACTTCAAGGAAGATCGTCATCCGGTTGCGTGAGGTTCCGATGGCGATGGAGTCGGATACCAGGTAGGCGTCGATGAAACCCTTTTTGTGGTATTCATCGATGATCTTGGTCAGATCCTCTTCGTACTTATCCTGGGCGAAGTCGGAGGTCCTCAGGAAACCGCGGCTGCGGTTGCGCATTTTCTTGATAATGTCGTTAGCTTTGACCCGGTCGTTACCGGTCAGGACAACTTTCTCCACCTTGACCTTGGACTTCTCATCCACCTTGTAGGTCAACGAGGCCTCGGTGGAGTCTTCGTTGTATTTCAACTCGTGCGTAATCTCGGCCTGGAAGTATCCCCTCTCGGCATAAAGTTCGGCAATCCGATTCTTCTTGTCCCCGATGAGATAGGGCGAGATATAGCCACCGACGCCGATATCGACCAGTTCTTCCTTGAGGTCTTTGGTCTTGACCTTCTTGTTGCCCTCGAATTCGATAACGGTCAGTTTGGGAAGCTCCTTGACAACAATATACAGCTTCAGCCCGCCGGTGACCGGTTCAGCATCGACGCGAACGTCGGAGAATATCCCCAAACCGTAAAGTCTGCGGATGGTTTCGCTGACCTCCGACGCCACCAGCGTCTCCCCTTTCTCAAGCGATGAGACCCCCAGGATGAGCGACTTACTGGCGGCGCGATTGCCGACCACTTCGATGTCGACCACCGTGTACTGCTGCGCCGCCGTCGACCCGGCCAGGATCGCCAGAGCCGTCAGAAGAAGCAGAGCTGTCCGTGCTCTCGCCTTCAAGAATACCCCTATTGACTACGCCTGAGGCGCTACGATCTTGTTGATCTTGATCTCGCTGTAGTCCTGGCGATGGCCGGCGGTGCGACGATACTTGGTGCGCCTTTTGTACTTGTAAACGATCACCTTATCGGCTTTGCCACGACCAACCACCTCGGCTTCGATCTTGGCATTCTCAACGAACGGCTGTCCCACCTGGGAGTTGTCGCCGTCGGATATCAGCATCACTTCATCGATATCGAACTTCGCGCCATCGTCGATTTTCATCAGCGGCACCTGGACGGTGACGCCTTCTTCGGCCGTGTATTGAAAGCCGCCAATCTGAAATACGGCGTACATCAATCCTCCAATAGTAGAAGTTGTTAACCAGCTTCAATTTAAGCCACGCAAAGTAACACAAAAGCGCAGCAAGTCAAGGCTAAACTGGCTCGGTGTCAAGGCAAAATAGAAATGTCCGGTTTTTAGCAAGATAGAAATGTCCTATTTTGTTAATTGAGTCATCTTCTTTCGTGCCGTAGACTTCAAGTACCCAGACCGCCTCCAGGGATG
>JAUXBJ010000093.1 GCA_030619425.1 bacterium | reverse complement strand
TGACGATCAAAGACAAAGAGCCTATAGTGGCTTTCGCCCGAAGCAGTGCTCGTTTCATACTGGGCAGTCGCTGCCGCTGTAATAATCGTCACCAACTCATCATCGGTATCAACCGTACTGGAGGAGGAATCGCAGAATAATCGATACGACTCAAAGTCCGATTCGTTACTGATCGACCAACTAAACAGCACTGTATTCGCGGATTCATTGACATCCGCAGCCAATGTCACGGAGTCTGGTTGCATGTTGATATTCAACAGCGACTCGGACACCAAACCCTCCGCCCGGTTGCCGGCGGCATCAGTGAACGAACCGGTAACAATCGCATCCAGAGCATTCACACCGTGCGGCACTGTGTATATGCCGGAGTAGACACCATCATCAGCAATCACATCACCGTCGGCGCCGTCATCATGCAACTGGAAATCCAGTACCGAAGCGAACGAAACCCAAGCCTCTCCCCCGGTCTCACCGGCATCAACCTTGAAACTAGTAGTCTGACCAACTTTGAGCGTACCAGATTGCGGCTGAAATGTTACCGATGTTATCTCGGCATAGGTATCCAATGTTATATCGTCCGAGAGCGACGCGCCGGTCTCCGAACCATCAGCGTACTGCATCCGCACGTGCACCGTCTTGACACCATCGTCCTCGGAGAGTTCGAACGACTTGATGCTGCCGAAGCTCTCCCAAATAGCATCTGAGAAGTCGGCCTCTTCAGACAGTTGGACGTACGCCGCTGCGACGCCGGTATATATCTGCACCTGCACATCCCGTTGCCTGGTGTACTCACTGTCGTCGTTGATACTGATCGACAGGTGAACTGCCGTCGCCGACACAGTTTCAGACGGCGACGACTCCAGGCCGGTCGTGGTGACTGTCGTCACGCGGAAGTAATGCTGCTGGTTCAACAGCAGGTTATCCAGCGTGGCACTGTAGCTCGAGGTCGAATCCCGAAGAATGTATTCACCGTTCTCATCGTCGGCGACATAGATACGGAATCGTGCAACGTCGCTGCTGTCGGTTAACTCCCACCTCAACGTCACAGAAGCATCGTCAATAACCGCCTCCAGGTTGATTGGTATCGACACATCCGAAGGCAGCGACCGCACCGGGTCACTGGAGTCAAGGTACCGGTCGCAGCCGGCCAGCGACACCAGGATCATCAGGACCGTTACAGGAATGAACTTTGTCATCGTCATCCACCGCCTTAGAAGTTTGCAGCCAGTGATAGCCCAACCTGCCGGAAATCAGACGTTGGTTTCACCGTCAACCCTTTGACTCTGAACCCTTCCGGATGATGCGGGAAGAAAATCAGGTTGTCCAGCACGTTGAGCGCCCACACTCCCACGTTCACAGCTATGGTAACTCTTCGCACGTTCTCAGCATCCCAGGCGTCGCGCTGGGCCGCCATAAGCCCAGGGTGGAGTCGGTGCAGCTCGTCGACACTGGAGGTCGCGTCGTACTCACGAAGTCTCGTTTGGTACTCGTCGAATTCGTCGTCGAAACGACTATCCGCAATCAAGTACGCCGCCGCTGATCCGGCCGCCAACAGAGCCAGCGTCCACGCCTTGGTTTTCTGGTCGGTATAGTACTGCCCCCAGCCCGGTATAATCATCGATCTCAGCACTGCTTTGACACGCGTCTTGGGAGTCAGGTTAACACTGAATTCCATTGTTCGCGTAGGGTCGAGATACACACGAGTGGAGTGAGTTTCGTAGCCGTACATTCGGACCACCAGCCGGTAGTCGCCAGTCAACAGATGCCGAAACCTGGCGGGCGTTACCCCCGATACGGTTGCCTCCCCCTCCAGCGTGGCCAGCGCGCCGGGAGGGTTGGACGTGATGGCCACATCCCCCCCTGCCACACTTTGTGCATAGGCGGATCCCGATGATATGACTGCGACCAGGATAGTCGCCAAAATCCTTTTCAACGCCATTGAGCTATCCCGAATTGAACTGTTTTCCTATTCCGTTATCGGAATTATACGGTATTGATCAAGGCGGGACAAGTTTGAATAAACAGAAAGCTGGTGGAAGGTTCGACCCAGGCGAGGGCCGATTTGGAGGTCCGTCCTAACAGGCGCCGCGCCCGGTCAGAACGACGATAACGGTGCGGCAAAGAATCTTTATGTCGAGCCAGAGCGACCACGTGTTGATGTACTTGAGATCGTGTTCCAGCTTGATTCTCACTGACTCATCCGATGAATCGTAGCCACTCTCAACCTGGGCCAGACCGGTGAGGCCCGGCTTGACATTGAGACGCCTGGCGTAATCATCGAACTTGGCGCCGTATTTCTCAACGAAGTTGGGACGCTCCGGTCGCGGGCCTACCAGAGACATCTGACCTAAGAGGACATTGATGAACTGCGGGATTTCGTCCAGCCGAGTCTTGCGCAATATCGCCCCGAGAGTGGTAACCCGCGGATCATTGGCGGTGGCCCAAACCGGGCCGGATCGCGCCTCGGCTTTGTCCACCATAGTGCGAAACTTGTAGACATTGAACGGCGCTCCATTGGTGTCGACTCGCCGCCGGCTGCGCTTGCGATGATCGTCAACGTCGGTTCGCTGGCAGTATCGACGGTCGCGTTGCCGTCTGTTGCGCCCCACCCGAGTTTGAACATAGAACACGGGACCGCGGGAATCCAGCTTGATGAGAATCGGCAGAATTATCCACACTGGCAGGGTCAGTATAATCCCAACCAACGATCCGATGATATCTATCGATCTCTTGGCAACTCTACTCAACATAGCTTTCACCCGGGCCGGCTTGGCCAAAAACGCAGGCACAACCAATATAAACATGGTTGTGGCCAGAAGAAACATAATGCCCTTAAAATACTCGCCGTAATAGTAACTTGCATATTGCCCCATCCCAAGAGCCGGATTGCCGGTGCGGTCAATTGAGACCGTATGAACTCCGGAAGCGGCGCCATAACCAGCCGAGGAAACCGGAAGAGCCACTGCCGACTCAGAACTGATGTTCGCCTTTGAGCTAATTTCGCTATTCATCCCTAACCAAATCCGAAGTGCTGTAGCAGTAGCAGAGTAGTCCGTATTGTTTAGTATTTCAGTATGGACGCTTACTCTCTGAGATTGCGTCCCTCCAGTTCGCTTTGGTATGTCAAGCAAAACCACTGCCAAAACGGCCAAAGCACAGGTAGGTTTGGCAAATTTCGAGACTTAGACCCTAGTCCGTAACCTGAGCAACCACAACAGGTTCTCTATCGATTTCGACCCCCGAATAAAGGACTAATACAATCTTGAAAGCAAGCCGGTGCAGGGCCGCAGTTATCTGCGCAGAGCGGCATAATATCTGCAACCGGTTGCGCCTAATGATGAATCAGAGAACAGAAAAAAACCGGCTCGTGGCCGGTCTTCTCAGCGAGCAGGGAGCAGGTCCCAAAACGCTATTGTCCCCACTGAAACTTCAATGAGAGACGATGAAGATCTTCAGAAGCGTACTTTTCTCCCGGCGTGAAGGCGTAATCAACCTGCGCTCGGTTGAACCGTGCCCCGACCCCAAAGCTCAGACCCGGCCCAAAACTGCGCTGGTCCGTATTCGGCAGGTAATTATAGCCGGTTCGGACGAAATAGCGCCCTTCATAACTGTACTCAACACCGTGGCGGATGGTAGTGCCGCCGTGTAACTGCCGGTCGAACTCAACCGAGGTGGCGAAGGCATCACCAAAGGGCCGCACCGACACAGCTAAGCGAGCCGCCGTAGGCAGATCCTCGGACACGCCGGCGAAGTCCATCTTGGTGCCGAGGTTGGTCAGCACCGCTGCCACCGAGAAGCGATTGAAGTCATAGCGAGCACCCAGGTCGAGCGCATAAGCAGAACCGCTGACATCGTCCAGCCGCTGATTGACAAACTTGCCCGTCGCACCCAGCGACAATCTCTCGTTCAGCTTGTAACCCAGCGAGATTCCACCCGCCCAATCATAGGCAGCGATCTCTTCGTTCGAGGATGTACCGTCGAGATTGTAGCCGTCGATCTGCCCATAACTCAAATATGTAATCGAAGCGGCCAGACTGGTGCGCTCACCGGTCCGCAAAGCGATTGCACCGTACTCCAGTTTGATATCCTGATACCAGGAAAAATGCCCCAGCACTACCTCGCCGCCGTTCACACCGGTCAGGCCGGCCGGATTCCAGTAAGAAGCCCCGGCATCATCCGAAACCGCCGTGAACGCGCCGCCCATGCCGGCCGCTCGGGCGCCGATGCCTATTTGCAGGAAATCCGCGGCGGTCCGACCACCGTTAGGGGCAGCTACCGTCACGCGGCCAATTATAGCCACCAATGCCAGGAGGATAATCCAAACGAATACAATCCTGTTAAGTACCCTGTTCATCAATACCTGCCTTCCGGTCCCTTGAGGTTGCTCATTCCTAATTGCAACCCAAGTGCCCGAAAGGTCCCACCTGTAGCAGTTTAGCGAAAGCTTTTCAGATCAGTTCAGCTTGCCGCTAAGCTGTTGTCTTACATCCCATTTCCAGACGCGCTAAGTCCCGGTGAGCGGTCAAAGCTATGACTTGGGGGAAATCCGACGGACCGCGGAAACAGCCGGTTTGTTCGGTTCTTGAGCTTTCCCCAGGCCAAGTCAGCCTAAACTCCTGTCAAAACGTTCAACCATATCAGGTTGAGCGCCCTTGTCCAATAAAGCGACAACTCCGTCACTTTGCTGGAGAATTGACCACTTCCTGCCCGGGAACTCGCGGCCATTCCCATTTATACCTAAGGGGAAAAAACGGCCTTGCAACATTCAAATCAACAAAAACTTCCCAATATTGGAAAGGTTTTCCGAAGTATTTCCTTGAGGGACAAGGAAGTCTGGTTTTGCCAACTTTTCAATGTTGTCCTACATGACGACGTTGCAGGAAGTTATGGTAGAAGGGCAGAGTACGTATGCGGAGGCTTTATTGTGCGCGGCGTACGTCCCCGTGCGCCGCTATGAACAGGCTGCGCCTGTGTCAGGATCACAGGGCTCCTGACCTACTCCAGATAACCGTAATACTCCCGCATCCGGTCGTAGTCGCTGCGGCCCTGGCCGTGAGCGACGAACTCGCGGTAGTGGTAGCGGGCGGTCTCAAGGTCGCCTTGGCGAACAGCCACGGTGAGTTTCAGCAAATGGCCCCCAGGCGAATCAGGGCTGTCCATGAACAAACTGTCGGCAACAGCCAGAGCTGTGGCGTATTGCTTGAGATAGATGTAGGTCAGGCCCAACCCCTCACCGACAAAGGACTCATGCGGCGCATGACTGCGAGCCCGTCTGAATACGTCCAACGCCTCCTCGTACTTGCCGCGCTTAAGGTACAACTGCCCCATTTCGTTCAGGATTACGTGATGCCGCTTGAGCCTGACGGCTTGCTCGTAGTAATGTTCGGCCAGATCGTCGTGGTTTAGCTTGCCGTGAACATTGCCGAGTACTTGCAGGAAGTCGGCCTGGTAGGGGTCTGTCTCAACCAGCTTCTCGGCGATTACCAGCGCCTTGTCATAGACGCGTCGTTGGATAAGATCGTAAACCTCGCGGAGGTTCCGGTATTCCGGATACAGCCGGTCCATCTCACACAGGGCGGTTTCAAACTTGTCGGGCGGCCCATGCGTCTCAAGGTAGCTTACATAATTGGCCCAACCGCCTCTGTTTTTTGCCCCGTAATGCACCAGCAAAGTGTAGAACCGATCGACCGACGGTGCTTCGCGGATGCCGACGACGATGAATGAGGTTGTCGCTGCAGCGCACACCAGGGTGTACACCAGCACTGTCCGGACTGTGAGGCGCACGGCTGAGACATCTATGCGATGAAGAATGAAAAGCACCGGCGGAAGTAACGTGAGCGACATGAGATCCCAGTCGCGCGCCATACCCAGCACCGGATCAACAACCAGCAAGAACAGCAATGAGCCGACCGACATGAAGCCGAGAATGACATCATTCCGTTCGTATGACGATCGACGTTCGCACGTCAGCAGAGCCGTTGCAAGATAGGTCAATCCGGGATAGATCAAGAGGGACTGGTTGAGCATATCTCCGACGTGTCTGAGGCTGAAGACGGCGTAATCAAGCGACCCAGGACGACCCCCAAGCACCGGCAGGAAGATTGCTTCGACATCAATGCGCGTGGATACGAGCCAGGCAAGCGCCGTAAGTCCGGCGATCACGGTGGCCGTTACCGCCACAAGGGACCAGATTCCAGATCCGTCGGCACGCCGGCGCTTGAACACGAACAGGGCCACCGGCCCTGCGATCAGATAAGCAGCCTGAAGATGAGCCAGCATCGCAAGACCCAACGTCAGCCCCGGGAGCAGCACGGCTTTCGGTCCGTGTTGATAGCGAACAGCAACCCAGATGAACAGCAAAGCGGCCGCCCAAAGCAAATGGTAGAACTCGACATAACCGAAATGCTGAAGCATACTGCCGGAGGCAAGCAGCGACACCAGGGCCAGCACTCGCACAGTCGGCCGCGCACATAGTCGACCGATTATGCACGTTAGCAAATACACGACGGCCGCTCCGGAAACTATCGACACGGCTTGAAAGGTCACCAGCGCAGTGTGATGGGTGTAACCTCCCTGCAACCGTTGAAGTAACCTGATCATATGGATTGCGCCAAATTCAGTCCACTTGTGATAATAGCCTTCGCCCTGCCCGAAGATCCCCAGCCAACCCCAGCCGTCGCCCAGGAAATGCGTCTCGACCCGACAAACATAGAAGAGCAGCGTAAACAGAACAACCAGCGCCAGGCGCGGCCCAATGCGCCCGCCCCACAGCCAGCCATCGACTCGTTCGACCGCCCTTTCCAGACGATCCTCAGGCAGTCGCCCGAACATCACGTAGAGCACCAGGGCTGCCACCAATAAGTACAGGTAACTCCACCACGTCGGTAAGAAAGCCAGATGATT
>JAUXBJ010000182.1 GCA_030619425.1 bacterium | reverse complement strand
TTCGATAACACAGTTGTTGATTGTCACTGACGCGCCCTCGCAGTCTATAGCCCCTCCGGTGCCACCGTAACCGGTGGCGTTACGAATGGTGAAGCCTTCCACCGATGTTCCCGCGCCGGTATTCGAGTCGAAGTAAAGACCTCGGCTGGAATCCCCGCAATCGATAATCGTCGAAGCCGGTCCGCCTGATGATCGCAACTGCACTGACCTGCTGCTGAATTGCCACAGGTTGGAATTGCCATAACCTATATACGTGTCGGGTGCGACCAGCACCTCACCGGCGGCGGAATACGGTATTACGGTGATGGCCGAGCGGATATCGGGAAACTCAGATGGTACTTCGTAGGGGCCGGTAATGGCGAACTTGTTGGCAGCGGACCAGCCGCTCCATTCTCCTTCTCCCGGTCCCCAAGCGCCTACCCGCCAGTAGTAGGTTCCGTTTGGGATTAGAGATGAGTCGTAAACCGTATCTTCGTACCAGTACTTTTCCACAATTGGATAAACAAAGTCGGAATTATCGGCGACTTGCAGATCGTAAGCCACCGCACCGATGCTGGAACTCCAGGCGAATTTCGGGAAGTTTTCATCGATAGTCGAGCCGTTGGCTGGAGCCTTTAACTCCGGTACGAGCGGCGGCTTGGCCGTTGTCGTGGTGAAGCTCGCTATCAACCCAAACAGGACAACTGCTGATAACAGTCCAGCCCTGCTGAGACGGTTCTTTGACCGGTCAACATATTGTCTATTCATCACTTAAAACCCGGATTAAGGGTGAAGAGGATATCTTATCTACTCATTGATAAGCTAACAGGTTTTCCCAATCAGTCAATAGCAATGTTTGAACAATCTGCGCCTTGGATGTCCGGTACAAGGCCTTCGCAGGTGCTGTCAGGCGACTCGCCTGACAGCTATTGGTTGGTAGGCGGGTGTCGGGGGCGGGGTGAGGCTGTCCCATAAGATCGAAAACCAAGGTGACAGAAAACATTATTCACAAGAGTGTCACGTAACCCCGCGTAGGGGGCGGCCTTGTGTCGCCCCGGTGAACGCCACTTGTGGCCAGCGGAGACAAGCCCCGCCGCTACGCGACAGAAAAAGCAACTTGTGAGACAGCCTCGGGTCGCCCTGCGCTGGCAGCACAAAACCAGTGGCAAGACAAAAAGGCCGGCGGTGAGGCCGGCCTGAGAGAGTTCAACTGTTTGGCTGGACGTCAATCCATCAGAATAACGATGTCTTCGGCAATCGTTGCCTTAAACGGCTGGTCGGCTGGGATTTCTCCCTGGCCGCCCTTGATGAACAGTCCGAAAATCAGCAGCCAGGACAGCAGCTTCTTGCCTTTGCCTTCGGCGGATATTCCGTCGACCGCCTTGAGCATGATTTTCTTGTCACCCTCAGCCTCGTAGTGCCCGTCCGACTCCAGTTCCAGAAGTTCCACCACGATCGAGCCCGGCTTGCCGCCGCGCCCTGCCGCAGTGACTGATTTGACTCTGGCCGAACCCGGGGCGCCGGCCTCTACGACCGTGAAGCCGCCGTAAACAATAGGAGTGTTCAAGCGGATCGGCACCAACTCCCCGGGAGCGACATACTTCGAAGAAACATCCTGACTGAAAACAATCTCTATCTCGTGACCCTTTGGTAACTCGATGTCGCATTGTGCGGTCTGGACCACCACAACCGACACGATCACAGTTGCCATGATCGCCCAAAGGCTGTACTTGAACCTGTTCATTGGCTACTCCTTGCCGCCGCCTGCGTCCGGTGAATGATCACCATTTCGGCAGCTTTTTGTACGGATCATCCGCGTCATCAAACCTGATACTTATCTGTAACCCGACGGAAGAAAAATCGATAACTCCGGCCATATCGAATATGGCATAGCCACCGGTGAATTCAGCGAGTGCCTTGCAGCTTTCTCCCCACTTCTCATCACCGCCGCCGTGGTCTGTGTCATCCAGTGCAATGTATATCTGATCGCCTGCCTTCCAAATGATGCTCCCGGACTTGTTCATCTTGTACATTCGTCCCTCGGGCCACTTGTCCGGTTTGCCGGACCCCACGACTTTTATGTGTATGTGATGCCTCGCCGGACAATTGGATACTGTAAATCGGTATTCGCGATTCTGATTGAAGTACTTGGCGTCTTTCAGGAACTTGGCAGCGCGATTTGCATCCTCCCCCTCCAACTGTCCCCGGTACTGGTTTAGTTTCTTAACTGCGGTACCCAGTAAGTAGGCGGGATCGGTTCTCTCGGACAATTGTGCGGAGAATGTTTCGAATTCTCCGGTGGTCTTCTCACGATCTACCTCGCGTTCTGCTTCGACCTCGCGACCTCCGATGACGGCTTGCATAGCTGCGCCCAACGCCTTGATCTCGGAGCTCGGTTTGTGTGGGATGTCCGGGAGGGCATCGTTGTAACGGACGATAGCGCTCCACGCTTCTTCCGACTCCGGTTTGGCCAGCGCGCTCTTGAACAAGGCCCACAATTCCAGGGCACGACTGCTTTTGGTATAAAGCTTCGACTCTTTAGGCCCCCCGGTGTAATGTTCAATCTGGTTTTCCAGCTTGATCGTCGTCTCGGTCGGTACCACCGTATCGCCGCTGGCGGCCGGTTTGGGCCACTGGGTGGGATTGTTTACCAGATTGGTCAACTCTCCAATCAGGCCCGCAAGCTTCTTGAGGTCTTCTTCCTCGCTGATGTTGTTATAGAAATCGTACGTATAGCCGGCCTGCACGGCGAAATCCTGGAATACCCAATTGGCGAATTTCGAACGTGCATATGAGTTATAAGCCGTACGGAGATCGAGGCGTCCCTTCTCCGGGATTTCGTGAACGGTGCCCTTGCCCTCCCAGAGCCGCCCTTCCAGGGCCGAAATGCGATTCAGTTTCAGATGGAAACTGTATAGATGCGGCGCCGACCAGACGGCGGCAAAGATGAGACTGAGCACGACGGCGTATTTCGCCAGCTTTCTGAAAGCGACCAGGCGGCGGTTGCGTATGATTGACTTCAGCAACCAGTAGAACGGTTCCCTCACGCCTATCGGTTGCATCTTGTCGGGCGGTTTGTAGAGCGACCGACCTACGTCGGTACCGATTTTGGTTGGCTCGACGCCGGTGTTCGAAGTGAAGAATACCTGAAAGTCCAGGGTGCGACCGATGACCAGCTTGAGGAAGTCTTTGAGTTTGACCAGGATGTCTCGCACCGAACCGGCCCAGGCGGAGTTGGAGGCGATCCGGTTCGAGGCGAGGATATTCTCAAGGAACAACTCGTAATCCTCGGCCAGGAAATGCTCCTGATCGCTCCGGACCAACACCGTTTGGCCTTCGCCGGAGAACCCGGGCAATACATCGGCCTTGGTAACTACCAAAGCCACCGGAATCGGCAGACGCCCGCCGGCCGGGGCCAGCATCTCGAGCATATTGACAAACGAAGCAACATGCGCCTGACACTGCAATTCGGCGCCAAGGACCTTGGGGTCGAAAAAGAACAGAAGCCCCTGACAGCCATACATGAAATCCCTGACCTTGTCGGCCAGTTCGTGTCGGTCCTGGATCGAGACAGCCTTGCCGTTGTAATCGTAGGTGACGATCGGGATGTTCTTTGAGCGATCAAGGATGGCATTGAACTGAAGGATTTTCTCACTCGGGGTGGACGGCGGAAACTGTTTATCCTCGCGCAGGTCCACCATCGTGCCGGCACTGTCGGATGTCCCCAGCCCCCACAGCGCTCGGTAGTTGGCCAGAAACTCCCCGGCTGTGATGTTGTCGGTGACCGACAGACCGAGGTTTTTCGATACCTTGCACTCCTCGTTGAGCACTGTGAAGTAAACTGTCTTGCCGCTGTTGCTGTGGCCGAAGACGCCGATCCGCATCCCCGATGGCCAGTCGAAACCACCACCCACTGCCGCCTGGTCTTTCCCTTTGGGGGCGGCCTTGGCGCCCTTCTTGAACAGCTTGAATATCTTCTTAAACACTGATCAACCGCTCCTCAACCACCGCCCTGAAGTTCGGTGAGATGGTCATGCATCTGCTCCAGTCGATCCTGACGGTACTGGCTCCACTTAATCGGAACGTACAGCGCAAACAGCAGGAATAACACAATGATAATGCTGTAGAAGGCGTAAGCCGGACTGCGTTGAGTCAGCGACATGCGAAAGTATCTCGAACTTGAAAAAACGCCCTTGATCTTACCACCCAGAGTGCTGAGAAAACCCTTCACCCGTGACCAGAAACCGCCGGCTTTGATTACGTATTGCCAGTCCCTAAGGTACCAATCGAACAGCGGGCTGCGCTGGGCCATTTTGGAGAATCCTTCAATGCGATGCATATGGAACTCAAGGGTGGAGCGGTCCTGCATGAGTTCGCTGCCGATTTGGAGGTGACGTCGCGCCAACTCCTGAAACTTCAGCGGGTCACTCAAAGCGGCGAAGGCCTCCGGGTTGAGATCGGTTTTCAAGGGCTTGCCGTACGTGTTCATATAGCGCGCTATCTCCGACAAGAAGAAAGCGTTGAGCGGGAAATTGTTATTGAGGGCTCCATCTCGAAACAGCAGCGGCACGAGGTGATTCTCAAAGAACGGCACATCCTGCTTGACGGCGCGAAGCCCCCGGCAGTAGGTGTACGACCGGTTGGATTGACCATCGATATCCGCCTCCGCTTCAAAGAACGAAACCAGGACCTGCACCGTCAGTTGCCGCAGGTCGGAACTTGTCAGCGGTGCCTGCTTTATCTTTTCAAGCAAGAACTGATCAAGCTCCACCGCTTGATCGCGCTGCTGACGCAACGCCTGAAAGACGGCCCCGATACCATTGTATGTCTGCAAGAAAGCCTCAGTGGCAAACTGCTGCGGGCTTTGCTCGAAACTCTCCAGATATCTGAAGATATCCTCAACGTAAGTTTTGACAGCGATACGGTCGTTCATCATCTCCAACTCAGATCGCGTATACGATCAAATCCATTTTCGACAGGTTTGTGAATCTCTGACTATCGGCGGCGCCTCGGAAAATAAGTATAATCTGGTTTACCGACGGTGACTTCAACATGTCCTGGGGGTGCAGCGCTACTTTGTTGCCGTAAGTTACCACATCGATCTCCACCGGGTCGGTTTCACCAAGGCCGCGAGCCTCATTCTGCCCCAATCGTACCTGCATACTGGTCCATCGAGCGGTATCGAACAGATCCTTGTTCAAGAGGACCACGGTGTCACTCAT